>JBEISB010000002.1:0-53239 GCA_040375635.1 Chitinophagaceae bacterium
CGATTACCCAAAGACCCCTAGAGGTTTGGTGTATCATCACTAATCAGCAACATGATACGGTGGGATATTATCAGGGATTAAGTTCGCCCCGCGATTTTGTGGGCTTCCAGTCAGAGGATTCAATCGTTGAGATCCATTTTGCTATCGGTATGAATTTATTTTCTAATCACTGGCAAACGACAACGCAATATGAAGCGTATCGGGAAAGAAATAAACTACCGATTCGGTTTGTCCCAATAAAAGCTAACCTTCATCAGGATTTACGTCGATCGATGGATAGGGTACTTACTGAGAGAAGTATTCATCGCTAGACTAATTTTCGTTTGGCATTCACTAAATACACACCGGTAAAAATGAGGAGCGAGGAGATGATTTTGGTGATACCAATCCCTTCATGATAAAAAGCAACAGCAATGGCCGCAGCAAAAACAGGTTGTAAATAAATATAGGCGCCTGCCGTTGAAGGACTTAATATTCGCAGGGCGTAAATATTCCAGAGATAGGTACAAAAGGTGCAGCAAATCACAATAAAGGCAACAGCAGCATATTGGGGTAATCCAAACAATGTCCAGTTAATGGCCATCACGTCATTCCATCCAAAGGGAAGTACAAAAAATAATCCAATCAAAAACACCCAACGAATCACAATGATGGGTCGGTAATTCTGCATAAGAGGTTTTACCATCACCAAGTAAATGGCGTAGGAGGTGGCATTGAACAAGACAAATAAATCGCCCAGCACAGCATTCGTGGCTCTACTTTCTTTACTGCCTAAGAGAACTAGGGTAATAGCACCACTCACCCCAAGAATAAGACCAATAATTTTATTGGGTGATAATCGTTCCCCTAAGCTATACACGGCAAACAGACTTACTAGGATGGGGGTCGATAGCATCATCAGCGATGCATGAATGGGTGAGGTAAGGTTGAGTCCAAGAAAAAAGAATAACTGATTGGTAGCAACGCCAAACAAGGCACAAAACACTAAGGTTTTCCAATGCTTACGTTCGATACCGCCGCGCATATCTTTACTGCCGAGATACGATAACCAGAAAAGGATAGTGGTAATGGCTACACGGATGAAAATAAATCCTCTGGGATGAATGAGCTGAGGCATTACCGTTTTAGCTACAGTAAATCCCGCACCATAAAATAAGTTAGCGCCCAATAAGGCTAAATGAGCTTTGATACGATCGTTCATGTTGTGGCGAAAGTACAACGGAGTCTATAAATTATTAGACAGGCATTTTGCCATAACGTTTCTCGAGGGCCTCATATCGGAAGGCAAAGATCTGCTCGAGTTGTCGATGGATAAATAGTTTGTTGGCAATGCGCCCAAGTATGCCTAATGGTGGTTTGTAATTTACAATGTCGGTCATCTTAACCCCACCCTCACATGCTTCAAGATGATGTTGATGATGCCACAAGCTATAAGGTCCTTCGCGCTGCTCGTCAACAAAATATTGTTGGGGTACTACATGCGTAATTTCTGTACACCAACGCATCGGAATGTTTAATAAGGGCGTGATTTTGTAGTTGATTATCATGCCCGGATACATTTCTTCTGGCAGCTCTTTATTGATGACGGTAAAGCGCATGTATGCAGGCGTTATCTTAGATAAATTCTGGGGTGAACGAATAAAATCCCAGGCTTCTTGTAAACTGATAGGGAGATATTGTATGCGACGAAGTTCATATACGGCCATAGTGATAATTTAAGACTGCAAATCTATTTGGGTCTGAACTACTTTCGTATGGATTGTATTGATAGGGGTAGGCAATAAAAAAAGTCCCGCTTTGTTGGCAGGACTTTCACATGTTTTATAAGATTACGCGATTTGCGTTTGTTTTCGACGAGAAGTGAGTAGATGAACCGAACCGAAAGCCAAGGCAGAAAAGCAAAGGTCTCCGATAAAGCTATTCAAGAAGAATGTAGTAGCCATATCGCTTTTATAAAAAGGAATGGCAAGGGTAAAGCATTGTATGAACCCCTCATCTGAATATCCATAATAACCCCCTAAGAAGGTACCGAAGTTAGAGAGCAAAAAGAAAATAAGAGAGCCGCTCAAAGTATAACCGGCAACGCTGAGGCTGTTGCGTTTGTGTAACCGAGTACCTAATAAAGTCACTAATGCTAAGGCTCCGTAGTTGATTAATTGAGAAACCCCATAAAAGCCTGGGGTATGGGTGAAGATGGATAAGCCAAGGTCTGAAAGAAACATCGCAGACAAGGGAATGAGGTAGGATGCCTTTTTTTGTTGCAGGATGGAACCACTAAATAGCCCAAGAGCAGCCACCGGCACCAAATTGTAAACATGGAACTCTGCATTGACGATGCGCAACACAGCTGTGAGGAGTACAATCAAGGAAACCAGCAATACAGACGAATTTTCTTTCTTCATGGAGCACAAATTATTGGGCAAATTTAGGTGGACAGCCGGTTTATACAAGTTTATTTTTTCGCCATTTCTTTTTTCAAAATGTCAATAACTTTTACTTCCATACTGTCTTGCTGGTTAATATCGGCCAAATACACAGACACCCAATCGGTTAAGTGGATGAAATAAAAGGCCTTTTCCCAGAAGTTATCGCCTTTAATGACAAGCTCGTGACAATGCGGATTGTATTTTTTAACTACTTTTTTCAGTACTTGAAGTCGTTTGATATTCTTTGGAAAATCGTCGGCATGGTAACAAAACAAGACAGCAATATTGTCTTGTGGCGTTCTCCATCCTACAATTTCATTGTGCGTCATCTCCGGAATCACATTATGCCAGCACAAAACTTTACTGTTCTCATTCAGCTGCTGCCGAAAGCGTATGGCTAATCCTTCGCGACCGGCAATAGAGTATATGGCAACAATTTTTCCGGCTAATTTTTCGGCCGTTTGTTTCGCCAGTTTTTGAATAGATTTTTTTTCGCTGAGAATGCGCTGAATGCCCGATTCGATTTCGGCCTCAACATTTGTCTTCAGCAAACCCGATTTTTTCAGCACAAATAATAACTGAACCAAAGAATATCCTAAGCAAGAACGCGGTGGCATGCCTGCAGGAATTTCTATCAATACTCGTTTATGCTTACGGGCAAATTCGGCCAATGCACCTCCTGAGGTAATGCATACAATATGGGCACCAGCCTTTTGGGCCAGTTCAACCGCTTGCATGGTCTCTTCGGTATTGCCCGAGTATGAGCAAGCAATAAAGAGGGTATTCTTGTTTACGCTTTTCGGAATAAAGTAATCTTTATTTACTGTAAACGGAATGGTCAATTTGTCGAATATGTACTCATGCACAATACTGGCACCAATCCCACTACCCCCCAATCCACTTACCAATACCTGTTGCAGTTCCTTACCCGAAAATGGTAATCGAATCGACTTGCCGATGCGTATTGCTTCTTCGAGTTGTTTCGGGAAATTTTCAATTAATTGCTTCATAATAAAACCCGTAAATTTAGCCAATAATGAATACAAATCGCAACATCGGGAATAAAGGTGAAAAAATTGCCGCTGAATTTTTGCAAGAGGCAGGTTATGAAATTGTTGCTCTACAATGGACACATGGCCATAAAGAGATTGATATCATTGCTCGCGAAGCGAATCGATATATATTTGTTGAAGTCAAAACCAGAACCAATACGCAACAAGGTTTTCCAGAAGAATCTATATCAGCTTCTAAAGTTCGGAGTGTGATGGAAGCTGCCCGACAATTTTTATATGATAAAGAATATCAGGATATTCGGTTTGATGTGATTTCGATATTGTTGGATGACAGCAATCAGCACGAGATATTGCATATCAAAGATGCCTTTTACTAAAACATATTGAAGTAATATTTACCGACCGATATAATTCTGAGGGGTAATTTTTTTAAGTTCTTTTTTGATGGCCGGCGTAACATGAAGTTGGTCGATAAATTGATGGATCGTTTCGCGATTGATCTTTTCAGCTCCACGGGTTAACTCTTTTAAGGCTTCATAAGGCTTCGGAAATTTTTCACGACGAAGAATGGTTTGAATAGCCTCAGCAACAACAGCCCAATTATTTTCAAGATCGGTATCCATCTTGCTTTCGTTCACAATCAACTTATTCATGCCTCGGGTAAGAGAAGTAAAGGCCAATAAAGTGTGGGCAAACGGAACCCCGATATTACGCAATACTGTTGAGTCGGTGAGATCGCGTTGCAATCGTGAAACTGGTAATTTAGCAGAGAGATGTTCGAATAAAGCATTAGCAATTCCAAAGTTTCCTTCGGCATTTTCGAAGTCGATAGGATTTACCTTATGTGGCATAGCCGAGCTTCCTACCTCGTTTTTATTTACTTTTTGTTTGAAATAATCCATGCTGATATAAGTCCACACATCTCGACTAAAGTCGATGAGAATGGTATTGATTCTTTTCAATACATCAAAATGAGCAGCTAAAGAATCGTAATGTTCGATTTGGGTAGTATACTGCATGCGTTTGAGTCCGAGTTTTTTATCGACAAACGCATTGGCAAATTTTTTCCAATCTGTTTTTGGATAGGCAACTACATGGGCGTTAAAGTTTCCGGTAGCACCACCAAATTTGGCAGCAAAAGGAATATGAAGCAACATCTGTTTTTGATTCTCTAGTCGTTCAACAAACACGCGCATTTCTTTGCCTAAAGAGGTTGGCGAAGCTGCCTGACCATGCGTTCGGGCCAACATGGGGATTTTATGCCAAGCGTCGGCAAATTGTTTTAATTGAGCAATGATGCCATCTAAGGTGGGTAAATATTCGTTCTGTAAGGCGTCCTTCCATAACAAAGGCACGGAAGTATTATTAATGTCCTGAGAGGTGAGTCCAAAATGAATCCACTCCTGTTGTTTCGTGAGTTTTAGCGCACTCATTTTTTCTTTAAGCAGATATTCTACCGCTTTGACATCATGATTGGTTACGGATTCGATTTCTTTTACACGCTGTGCATCTTCTATACTAAACTGTGTGTATAGTTTACGCAATGCTTTTTGCTGTACATTACTTAACGGAAAAAAATGAGCCTCTGATAAGGCAATAAAATATTCTACTTCTACTTGCACCCGGTAGCGTATGAGGGCATATTCGGAGAAATAGTCGGACAATCGACTCAAATTTTTACGGTAACGGCCATCTATCGGTGAAACGGCCAGCAGGGCGTGCATTGCAGACATTGAAAAATAATTAAGATGACAAAGGTAAGTATCAATACCCGATGCGTATATATTTGCACCCGATTATGCAAAAAAAGATTCGGGTCGGTGCGGTGAGTTATTTAAATACCAAACCTTTGATTTATGGCTTTAGCCGTGGCCTGATGGCTGATAAAATAGAGTTATCCCTCGATTATCCTTCACAACTGGCCGCACGTTTACAGAAGGGACAGCTCGATATCGCTTTGTTGCCTGTGGCTTCGATAGCCAATATCTCTGAAGCACATCTCTTTAGTAACTACTGTATTGCGTCCGATAAGCAAGTGGCTTCGGTTGCTTTGTTTAGTCAGGTGCCTATAGAAGAAATTCAAGAAGTCTTTCTCGATTATCAATCTCGAACCAGTGTGACTCTTTTTCGTATCCTAATGCGCGACTATTGGCATATACGTCCATCATTGCTCGAAGCTAGCGAAGATTATATTCGTCATATTCAGGGGAAATCGGCAGGCATTATTATTGGCGACAGAGCCTTGGAGCAATTACCTAATTTTCCGTACGTATACGATTTAGCCGAAGCTTGGCAATCACATACACAATTACCTTTTGTGTTCGCTACTTGGGTAAGTAACCAGGAGTTACCTGCTTCCTTTATAGAAGCCTTTGATGCAGCGAATGCTGTGGGCTTAGGTCAACTAGATACCCTTATCGCTGATAATCCTTATCCTGTGTACGATCTTAAAAAATATTATCACGAAAACATTGCTTTCGAATTCAATGAAGAACGCAGAAATGGAATGCAATTGTTTTTAAAGACTGTGGAGAAGTTATAACCGAACGTGATTATGAAATAATTCTACCATCCTGCATTTCGATGATGCGGTTGGTGCGAGCAGCAAATTCATTATCGTGGGTAACAATCAGCATGGTTTGATTAAAATCGGTGGCTAGTTGTTGAAAAATATCGAAAACAATATCACTATTTTTTTTGTCGAGATTTCCAGTAGGTTCATCACCCATAATCATGAGTGGATCATTAATGAGTGCACGGGCAATTGCTACCCTTTGTTTTTGTCCACCCGATAATTGATTCGGTGGCTTCAATGCATGTTCGGCCATATCGAGTAAACGAAGTTTTTCCATCGCCCGATATTCGATTTCGGGTAAAGAGTATTGACCTAGTTTGATGGCTGGCAACATTATATTTTTCAGTACCGAAAATTCGTTGAGTAAATAATGAAATTGAAAAACGAATCCAATTTTTTGATTGCGAACGAAGGCTAGTTCTTTTTCTTTTTTCCCTCGCATTGATTCACCATCGATAATCAGTTCCCCTTCGTAATCGGTGTCCATGGTAGATAAAATATAGAGGAGGGTAGACTTACCGCATCCCGACTTTCCAATCACCGAAACAAAATCGCCTTTGTCGATAGCCATACTCACTTCTTTCAAGATAGGGATGGTTACCGGATCATGAAAACTTTTGGAGATAGCCTTGGCTTCTAAGATGAGTGATTTCATATTTATTTACCGCGGATAATAATAACAGGATCAATTTTACTCGCTTTGCGGGATGGGAAGAGTCCGGCAAAATAAGTGGTAATCAGTGAGAATGAAATCCCAATCAAGTAATACTTAAGGTCGTAGTTTACCGGAAAGGTTTTTATGGTTGGTAGGGCTGCAGTGCGAAAGGGAATCTGATCGACTATTCGCGACATCAAATTGCCAAATAGTAAACCAAAGATTCCGCCAAAAAAACCAATCGATAAGGCAATGAATGTAAAAATATTTTTAACATCACTTCCCGAAAATCCTGTGGCTTTCAGTATCGAAATGCTATCCATTTTTTCATAGATCATCATATTGAGGATGTTATAAATGCCGAATCCTGCTACAATCAATAAGGTAATACCCACGGCATACGAAATGATACTTCTTACGTTGCTGCCGGTTTCGAATTGTGCATTGGCTGTTTGAATATCTTCGGCATCGGTTTCAAAAATGCGGGCATATTCTTTGCCGAGCATAGGGGCTTGGTTTATGTCGTAGAGTTTGATATTGATATCGGTTAAAAAGCTAGGGGGGCGACCTAATAATTTTTGGGTAGTGCTAATCGAACAGTAGCTCTGTACCTTATCGAGGTCTTGTAATCCGGACTGAAAAAAGCCAACTACTTTCAGCGATTGCCGTTCTCCATTAGGCGTACTTACCTGAATGACATCACCAATAGAAGCCATCATTTTTGTGGCAGCCGCTTTGCCGAGTACAATGCTGTTAGGTACATTTTTTAAGGCGAGATAATCTCCTTCAGGTACATAATCCGAAAAGTGAAATAGTTTTTGTTCGGCTTCTACATCAACGCCGTTAATGACACCGGTAAGGTCCACAGTACCCACATTATAAAAGACTTGGGCAGACACTTTGGGGGCAATCCCTAATATGCGTTTATCTTTTTGTAGGGTTTGTATGATGGCGCCACTATTATCAATTTGTTGTCCACTGCTACTTGGTTTCACCGAATGAATAAAGGCATGTCCATCTTGTAAAATCTTATCGAGGGGTTGTTCGGGAGCGGCTTTTACATCATGATATAAGCGCACATGAGGCGTACGATTTAATATCAATCCATCGAGCATATCGTTTAATCCATGCATGAAGCCCAATAAGGTAATAAACATGGTAATACTAAAGGTTACACCGATGGCCGCTACGAGGGTTTGTCGCCAGCGGGCTAACAATAATGAACGAGCTATATCCAGAATGAGTTTGTATTTCATTTCAGCACTTTATATATAGCATCTTCGGCGGTTAAGCCTTCTACTACTTCTACTTGTTGATAATCGATCAAGCCAATTTTTATTTTCTTTTTTTCTTTGGGCGAAATAAAAACTAAGCTATCATCTACCAAATACGAACGGGGTATGGTCAAGGCATTTTCTTTGCTGTGTAAAATAATATTGCCTTCTACAGTGAGATTGGGATAAAGAACTGCTGGCTTTTGGGTAAACAAGGCTTCGACTTCAAAGGTTCTGCTTCTTTCGTTCATGAGGGGGTTAATACGACTTACCTCGGCTTCGAAATGTTGTCCCTTATAACTGTCTAAACTCAAAATTACTTTTTGTCCTGGTTTTACCTTGACAATATCATTCTCATCAACTTGTAAATAAATACAGAAGCTCGATGCATCGCCGATAATGGCTAAAGGGGTTTGTGGGCTTACCATTTCTCCTTTCTCTTTTAGCAGACTATACACTCTTCCATTTACCTGACTTTTTACATCGTAATCAGATAAGAGGGAACGAGAAATTGACACATTGGTTTTGCTTTGCTTTGATGCAAATTCGAGTTGCTTTTTAAGATCTGCATATCGGAGCTGTGCCGATTCGTAAGCTGTTTTCGAATTTGCATAGGCGAGTTCGCGTTGCTCGAGTTCGAAATGGGTTCCAATTTGTTCGGCCCACAACGTTTGTTGCCTATGGTAGGTTAGCGAATCGTTGCGTAATTTTTTTCGAGCGAATTCAACGGTAAGGGCTGCATCATCCAGTTTATTGAGATTCGATTTGAAGTCAGCATTCCTGGCGGCGAGTTGCGCATTGTTCGTATTGAGTAAGGAGGTTTCGTTAGACAAATGAGCAATGATTTGCCCCGCTTTTACAGAGTCGCCTTTTTGGATAGTGAATGATTCTATGGTGCCGTTAGCCTTAGGAAATACTTGATATTGATTGCGACTTTTGACAACCCCTGAGGCATATACGGCTTCGGTAATGTTTTGGCGTTGAGGATATACTTTTTCTTCGGTGCTATGGCATGCGCTAATGATGAGCAGCAGGAGGAGATAATAAAGGGAACTTCTGTTCATGAGACAAAGGTATCAAAGGGGATGAAACAAAGTTGCGCATTTCTTTTCATAGTCGATGATAAAGATCATCCGCAAAACAGTAATTCTTTGTAATCATCAAAGCCGAGTAGCAAACCTTCTCACTCATCTATTTTCAATTTGATGTACTTTAGTCGCTGTGAAGGACTTATTCTATTACTGTTTTATTGTCTGCTTGCTTGGTGCCAATCAGTCGTGCCAACAAGCGTTGTCGGATAAGAAGATTTTCCGAATGAATCAGGTACAAAATGTAGAATCGCTCGATCCGGCCTTTGCCAAAAATCAATACATCATGTGGCAGGTCAATCAGTGTTATAATCGGCTTGTCGAATTTGATGAGCACATGAATCCTCAAGCTTCCTTGGCCAAATCGTGGCAAATTTCTGCCGATAGGATGCGGTATACCTTTCATTTACGGAATGATGTTTTTTTTCACGATAATGAGGCTTTTGTTGGTGGAAAGGGACGAAAAATGAATGCCAAGGATGTGGTGTATAGCTTTCAGCGATTGATGGATGAGAAAACGGCTTCGCCAGGCGCTTGGATTTTTAATGGACATGTAGATAGTCTGCATCCCTTTACCGCCATCGACGATACCACCTTTGTGTTGCAATTGCAACGACCTTTTCATCCAATGTTAGGGATTGTGAGTATGATGTATTGCTCTATTGTTCCGCATGAGGTTGTTGAACGATGGGGGAAAGATTTTCGATCACATCCCTGTGGAACCGGACCTTTTGTGTTTCAGGAGTGGGAAGAGGCAGTGGCCATTACCTACCGTAAAAATGAGCACTACTGGGAGAAAGATAGCAAGGGTCGGTCGTTGCCCTATATCGATGGACTCAAGTTTACACAAGTAGATAGTAAGGCGACAGAATTTTTATTGTTTATGCAAGGGGATATCGATTTTATGAATGGCATTGATGCTGTTTTTAAAGACCAAATCCTTACCAAACAAGGAGAGTTAAAGGAGGCGTATCAACACAAATTCAGACTACAAAAGCATCCTTACTTGAATGTCGAATATCTGGGTATTTTGCAAGATAGTGCCCTGAGCCAAACGCCTATCTTGCTACAAAAACAATTACGCGAGGCTATCAATTACGGATTTGATCGTAAAAAGTTAGTCACTTATATCCGAAATAATATCGGCATTCCGGCCACTTCAGGAATCATACCACCGGCATTACCAGGCTACGACAGCAGTATAGTGAAGGGTTTTAGCTATCAACCCGAAAGATCACGAAAACTCATTCAAGACTTGAAAGCGGTTTATGGTAAGCTCCCTACGATTACGCTATTGTCGAATGATAATTATTCCGATCGTTGTCATTTTATTGTCTCTCAATTGCGAGAATTAGGATTAGATTGTAAAGTAGAAATTTTACTTCCTTCCTTGCTTCGCGAACAGATGAGCAATTCGAAGGCTGATTTTTTTTGGGCCACTTGGATCGCCGATTATCCCGATGCGGAAGCCTATCTAACTATGTTTTACAGTAAAAACACCGCTCCTCCTAATTACTCTCGATTTGCCAATGCCCGTTTCGATGCCCTCTATGAGCAATGTTTAGTAGAGCCCGACGATCAAAAGCGTATTCGTTACTATCAAGAGATGGATAAAGTGATAATCGAAGAGGCGGCTGTCGTTCCCTTGTTTTATGATGAGGTGATGCATTTTGTACAAAATCGTGTGCATCACTTTCAAACCAATAGCTCAAATCTTATCGACCTCAAGCGGATTACTTTGGATTAAATTTTTTTGATGAATGCCTTCATCTGATCTAAGCAATCGGCCACGATGGGTAAATGACTATCACCATAAGTTTCGAGATTTTTTTGACGATCTTTTTCGGCGTATTTCATGACATGATTCATGCCTGGGATAATTTTCAGATTAGCATTGGGACTGGCTTTGGCTAGGGCCTTAGCATCGTCAACACTTACTTGAATGTCGTTTTCACCCTGCACAATCATCACCGGAATTTTGAGTTTTGCTATTTCAGTTGCAGGGTCGTATTGCATCCAATTGATCATGTACGGTTGGATACTGGCACGGAATAGGGAAGCCAAGGCCGGATCGGAATCAGTAAGTTGTTTGCCCTGTTTGAGGGTGTCTAAATAACGACACGATAAATTATAATATGCCGAGTCAGGAATCGCTGCTTTAAGTTGAGTTCTCAAAATGTTATCGATTGAGTAACCGGGTCCGGAAATTGAGATAAAGGCATCGACTGCTGTTTTTTGACAAGCTACTATGCCCAATAAAGAGCCCTCACTATGTCCGGCTACAATCACCTTCGAGAATTGTTTATCGCTTTTTAGTTTTATTATCCAAGTTGCTGCATCGTCGATATAATGATCAAATCGTAAACTGCTTTCGGAGATCGGATAAATACTTTCGCCCACTCCTCGTTTATCATAGCGAAGAGAAGCGATTCCTACTTCGGCAAAATACGCAGACATCTGCTTGTACACATAGGGCATGAGCGAAGGAACTTGATTGCCATCTCTGTCTGTGGGCCCCGAGCCAGCGATGATCAGTACAACGGGAAAAGGACCTTTCCCTTGCGGTAAGGTGAGGGTACCAAAAAGAGAATGTCCATCATTGTCGACGGATAGATTTGAGGTAGGATAAAGAGAAATGCTGTCTTGCGCCTGTATCAAATCACAAAAAAATATCAGCAATAAGGTGAGATATAATGACTTCATTATTTTTTCTTTTTCATCGCTGCTTCAATTTCGGCCGTGGTAATGGGAAAGGCAGCAAAGAGATCTCGGTTGCCGGTTTTCGTAACCCAGAAATTGTTTTCGATACGAATGCCTATCTGCTCCTGCTCAACGTAAATACCGGGCTCTATGGTAAACAACATGCCTTCTTTAATCGGCGTATTGCGGGTTCCGATATCATGAACATCAATGCCCAAGTGATGCCCTAGTCCATGGTAAAAGTATTTTCTGCAGGCGCGGTTATCTGGACTTTCATTTTTAATATCGGCTTTCGTTAGCAATCCAATTTTTAGGAGTTGTTTATTCATCTCATCGTCGGCACTACTCATTAATTCGATCCACGATTTTCCGGGTTTGAGTATTTTTTTTGTATGCATGTGCACGGCTAGACAAGCATCATAAATTTCTTTTTGCCGTTTGCTGAATTTGCCGTTAACCGGTATGGTGCGTGTCATATCAGCGCAGTAGTTTCCATATTCTGCCCCAAAGTCCATGAGAATTAATTCCCCATCCTTGCATTCTTGGTTATTTTCTACATAGTGTAAAATGCGGGCTCTGTCGCCACTCGCTAAGATGCAACCATAGGCATGTCGGGTTGCCCGATTTCGGATAAACTCATGGGTTACTTCGGCCTCGATTTCATATTCCATCACGCCAGGACGAATAAACTGACAAACCCTTAAAAAGGCCTTGTGTGTAATATTGACGGCTTCTTGCATCACAGCCACTTCGGCTGCGGTTTTGATGGCACGCAACTCTTTCATGATCACTGCCGCTCTTTCATATGTATGCAGTGGGAATCGCTTGATGAGTTCGTGAACAAACAGAAGGTCGGTACGTGGGATACTGGTATCGGTTCTGTCGTTTTCATTCGAATCGAGATAAACAAATTCGGCATGGTGCATCCAAGCTTGTAACAGCGCATCGAGCTGATCGAGAAAAATCACGGTAGAGATGCCCGAAATTTGGCTTGCTTCGGCCTTACTTAGCTTATGGCCTTCCCATTTTTCTAGCAGCTCATTTGGGCGTAAGATCACCAATACCTCTCGGTAGTTTTTATCGAGGTTATCGGGGTATAAAACCACCATCGTTTTTTCTTGCACCACGCCACTGAGCCAGATCACATCAGAGTTTGGTTTCGGATTATAGATCGCATCACTGTTTTCAGACAAAATAGGATTGGCGTGAAAAACCGCAATGGCGTTCGGTTTCATTTTTTTGATAAACCGTTCTCTGTTTTTCGTAAACAAGCGGTTGTCGATAGCGTGGTATTTCATATCATCAAATGTTAAGCAACACGAAAGTAGGGAAAAGGCTCTGAAAAGAAGAGACAATGCCAGAAAGGGACTAAAATAATGGGTATCGAAGCAATGGCTAAGCGGTAAACATGTACACATAAAAAACGAAGCCTTACATTTCTATGACAATTCATATTTTTTATCGAAAATTCTGGTTTTATTTTCTCGCAAACCCGCATCTATCAAGGATAAAGATTTTTTTTTGAATTGTTTACAATATTCGCGTTTCCCATACTACATTTGCGCTCATTCAATTTAACACATATTTATACTTTATCGGATGGTAAGTAAAATTCTACGTTCGGCAAAAGATCTCAAAGGAATCTTTGTGCTCCTCGCAATTCTTCTCCTCCAGTCATACCATAGTGCCGCCGCTCCCGACGGGAAAGCCTTGTTTCAGGCTAACTGTGCTGCCTGCCATAATCCATTAAAAGACGCGACCGGTCCTGCCTTGCAAGGCATAAGCGCTCGTGTCCCATCTAAGGAATGGATTTATAACTGGATTCATAACTCGGGTAATGTGATTGCTAGCGGAGACAAGTACGCTAATGAATTATTTGCCAAATGGAACAAAACCCAGATGACGGCTTTCCCTTCTTTGAAAACAGAAGAAATTGATTCCATCATTTCGTATGTAGAAACCTATAAGGCACCTAGCGCTGCTCCGGTAGATAATCCGAACCAACCCGCGAAGCCGTCAGACGACAATACGTTGTTGTATGTTATTCTTACCATTGTGATGTTGATTGTGATCTACATTCTAACAGCGGTTAACAAAGCCCTGAGTCGCGCAGCAGATACCAAAGAAGGTCTACCCTCTCCTAAAGATGTTCCTTTCTTACGCAACAAAGTGGTGATTGCAGTGATCGCTGCCATGATTTTTATCGGGATAGGGGTATGGTTAACGAAGGGTTCTGAGTTTGGTCGTCAGAAGAACTACATGCCTAAGCAACCGATTTTCTACTCTCATAAAGTACATGCGGGGATCAATCAAATTAACTGTTTGTATTGCCACGTGGGTGCCGAAAAGAGTCGTCATGCATTGGTGCCTTCTACGAATGTATGTATGAACTGTCACAAGCAGATCAATGAATACACCGGTGCAGCTACCCATCCCTTGGTTGACTTAGAAGGTAATAAGGTAGATGGTACCAAGGAAATTCAAAAATTATACGAATACGCTGGTTGGGATCCTGCGAAGAAAGATTATAAGCGTGATGCCAAAGGTCAAATTTTAGCCAAGCCTATTGAGTGGGTAAAAATCCACAATCTACCTGACCACGTTTACTTCAACCACAGTTTACACGTTGTTTCTGGTAAAATAGCCTGTCAACGCTGCCATGGCGGTATTCAGGAAATGGATGAAGTCTATCAATTTGCTGATTTGAGCATGGGATGGTGTATTAACTGTCACCGCGAAACCAAGGTGCAGTTTGCTGACAATAACTACTACTCAATTTTCAAGAAATATCACGATGAAATTAAAGAAGGTAAGCGTCAGGATGTGAAAGTGAGTGAGATAGGTGGACTAGAATGTCAGAAATGCCACTACTAAATCATTGTTTGAAGCAGAGAACGAAAATGTTAACCTCAACTGATAATCAGTAAACAATATGAGTAAAAAACAATACTGGAAAGGACTTGAAGAAATACAGCCTTCCGCCGCATATCAAGAGTCCGTAGCTAATGAGTTCAAGGAAGATCTTCCCTCATTCGATTTGGGTTCGTTGGCCGAAGCTAATACTTCACGCCGCGACTTTTTAAAATATCTTGGTTTTAGCACAGTAGCTGCTACGATAGCGGCAAGTTGCGAAATGCCGGTCCGGAATGCCATTCCTTATGCCATCAAACCCGAAAATGTAACACCGGGTGTTCCATTAAACTATGCCTCTACCTATGTTGACGCTGGCGAATCGGTACCCGTTGTAGTAAAAACACGCGAAGGTCGTCCGATTAAAATTGAAGGAAATGCTGACAGTACCCTCACACATGGCGCTACAACCGCTCGTATTCAGGGTTCTGTATTGAATTTATATGATGCTACTCGATTAAAATATCCTACCATCAGTGGAAAGGAATCTACTTGGGAGGCTGTCGATAAAATGGTTGCTGATGCCTTAAATACTATGGGGGCAGCACCTTTATATATCATTACCTCTACACAAAATAGCGTTAGCGGTGCGGCGGCTGTAGCCCAGTTTGCTGCGAAACACCCGAATGCCCGTCATATCATGTATGATGCGGTTTCGTACAGTGGTTTGTTAGATGCTAATCAGGCATCTTTTGGAACTCGCGCTATACCTGCCTATCGATTTGATAATGCGAAGGTAATTGTGAGTTTGGGTGCCGACTTTTTAGGGACTTGGATTTCTCCAGAAATCTATGCAAAACAATATAGCAGAGGACGTAAGTTGAGTGCCAAAAACGCGAGCCTCAGTAAGCACTATCAAATCGAAGGAATGATGAGTCTTACCGGAGGAAGTGCCGACGAACGCTATACCTGCAAACCCTCTGCCTATGGCGCGGTAGCTTCAGCTATCTTGTCAGCGCTTAATGGTGGAAGTGCTCAGTTACCCGGTAATTTGAATGAAGCTGTAAAGAAAATAGCCGCTTCATTACAAGCAAACAAAGGGGCTGCATTGGTTGTTTGCGGAAGCAACGATAAAAATGTACAAATTGTAGTCAATGCCATCAACAATGCTATCGGTGCCTTAGGTACCACGATGACATTTGCCGCAACTAACAATACGAAGAAAGGAAACGATAACGACATGAATGCCTTTGCTGAAGCCCTCAAAAGTGGCTCTGTAGGGGGTGTGATGTTCTACGATTGTAATCCTGCCTATGATAGCGTTCATGCAAAACTCATTCGTGAAAAGGTAGGTTCATTGGCTTTATCAGTTTCATTCAATGATAGAAATGACGAAACCACACAACTTTGTAAAGTAGCGGCTCCTTCTCATCACTGGCTCGAAAGCTGGGGGGATGCAGAACCACATACGGGTTACTATTCTTTGATGCAGCCTACTATTAACCCATTGTTCAAAACTCGTTCATGGCATGAGTCACTCTTGAAATGGAGTGGTGATGATACAACTCATTACGATTTCGTGAAGAATTATTGGATGGGTAAATTGGGTGGTCAAGCCGCTTTTGATACAGCTATCCAAAAAGGAATTATTGAACCCGAAGTGATGCCGATGAGTGGGGCTTCGTTTGGGGCTAATGTAGCTGATGCCGTTGCAAAAGCAAGTGCTATGACTGCCGGTAAAATGGAAGTTGTGGTATATGAAAAAGTAGGTATCGGCAGAGGAGGTGCGTGGAGTGATAATCCTTGGTTGCAAGAAATGCCAGATCCTATTTCGAAGTGTACTTGGGATAACTACATCCTTATGTCACCCAATACGGCGAAAGCCAATGGTGCAGAGCATACAGACTTAAACGAAGTCGAAAGAGCTAAAAAAGTATTTACCCTAAAGGTGAATGGCAATGAAGTGAAATTACCTGTCTTGGTTTTGCCAGGTATGCATGATGAGGTTATTGCCGTAGCTGTAGGATATGGCCGTGACAAAGGGGCTGGAAAGGCTGCTGCTGATACCGGAAAAAATGTGTATACACTAGTAGCGAATAATGCAGATGGTCATGCCATGTATTCTTCGGTTGCCGAAATCAGTGCTACAACCGAGACCTATGAATTAGCAATTACACAAACGCATCATAGTTTCGAAGCCAAGCGTCCTATCATACATGAATTTACGTTGGAGGAATTCGCTAAGAACCCAATGGCCTTATATAACGAGCGCAAAGAAGAGCTCGAACATTTTACGCATGGTCCAGAAGACCAAGGCATGGGACATATTGCCGGTAAGCATGCAGATGCCAACGAATCGGCAGGGGGTGAAGATTGGCAAGAGGCGTTCCGCGAAAATGGAACTTTATATCCAAATCATGAAGCCCTTGGCTTGAAGTGGGGTATGAGTATTGATTTAAATAGCTGTATTGGCTGTGGTGCTTGTACCATTGCTTGTCAAGCTGAAAATAATGTATCTGTTGTTGGTAAGAAGCAAGTCTTGCTAGCTCATGATATGCACTGGTTACGAATCGACCGCTATTTTGCGGGTGATCCTTCGAAGCCAGATTCTATTCAAACCATTTTCCAACCTATGCTTTGTCAGCATTGCGATAATGCACCTTGCGAAAATGTTTGTCCAGTAAATGCCACCAACCATAGTTCAGAGGGCATTAACCAAATGGCTTATAACCGTTGCATTGGTACTCGTTATTGCGCCAATAACTGTCCGTATAAAGTGCGTCGCTTTAACTGGCGCGATTGGAATGAGGCAGATTGCTTTGATGATAATGTGTATACCGATGGCCGTCGTGATGACATGAATAATGATATCACACGCATGGTTCTAAACCCTGATGTTACAGTACGTAGTCGTGGAGTTATGGAAAAATGTTCATTCTGCGTACAACGTTTACAAGGAGCAAAAGCCAGCGCTAAAAAAGAAGGTCGCGTATTGGCCGATGGTGAGGCGCGCACTGCCTGTCAGCAATCTTGTCCTACAGAAGCCATTGTATTTGGAAATGTGAACGATACACAAAGTCAAATTTTCAAATTACGTTACGAAGAACAAAAAGAAAGAGTATTTCATGTACTGGAAGAAATTCATACCCTTCCGAACATCAACTACTTGTCTCGGATACGGAACACGGAGGTATTACAAAGTGCCAATCCAGAACATGCAGAAGCAGAAAAGCACGCGTAATCAAGAAACAGAAACGATCTCAATTGTGTAATAAACACTTGGAATAAAATAAATAGATATGCATTTAAAGTACGAATCGATCATACGGGAACCCTTGGTAAATGGGTCGAAAACCTATCATCAGGTAACCGAAGACATCTGTACCCCTATTGAAAACAAGCCAACCCGTTTATGGTATATCGGATTTTTACTTTCCGTATCCCTACTTGCCTTTGGTGCTTTTAGTGTGGGCTGGGAAGTCTATTGGGGAACAGGGGTTTGGAATCTTAACAAAACCATTGGTTGGGGATGGGATATCACCAATTTCGTATGGTGGGTAGGTATCGGTCATGCCGGAACTTTGATTTCGGCCATCTTATTGCTGTTCCGTCAAGGATGGCGTACAGGTGTAAATCGTGCGGCAGAGGCCATGACGATCTTTGCGGTAATGTGCGCTGGTCAGTTCCCAATTTGGCATATGGGTCGTGTTTGGGACGCCTTCTTTGTACTTCCTTATGGTAATACTCGCGGACCATTATGGCCTAACTTTATCTCTCCCTTGTTATGGGACGTATTTGCCATCTCTACTTATTTTACCGTATCCCTATTGTTTTGGTACTCAGGCTTAATACCTGATTTCGCTACCTTGCGTGATCGAGCTAAAACGAAATTCAGAAAGATGGCCTACGGAGTTGCTTCTTTCGGATGGGCAGGTAGTGCTAAACATTGGCAACGTCATGAGATGCTGTCTTTAGTATTAGCTGGATTAAGTACGCCACTTGTACTTTCTGTACATACTATCGTATCGTTCGACTTCGCTACCTCTATTGTACCAGGATGGCATACGACCATCTTCCCACCATACTTCGTAGCCGGTGCGGTATTCTCAGGATTCGCGATGGTACAAACCTTATTAGTGATTACCCGTAAAGTGTTGAATCTTCAAGATTATATCACTATCGGACATATCGAAGCCATGAATAAGGTAATTGTTCTTACTGGTTCGATAGTGGGGGTTGCTTATTTGACAGAACTTTTCATTGCCTACTACAGTGGTGTACTTTGGGAGCAGGAAGCTTTCCGTTTACGTGTAATGGGACCCTATTGGTGGGCCTATTGGGCAATGATGACCTGCAATGTGGTATCGCCTCAATTGTTTTGGTTTAAGAAGTTACGTCGTAATATCTGGTTTACCTTCTTCATGAGTATCATTGTAAACATCGGTATGTGGTTCGAACGTTTCGTAATCATCATGGCCTTGCACCGTGATTATCTGCCATCAAGTTGGAGCTACTATACACCCTCATGGACAGAGGTTGGATTCTATCTCGGATCGTTTGGATTATTTTTCACTTGCTTCTTCTTGTTTGCGAAGTACTTCCCAGTGATTGCTATTGCAGAAATTAAGTTTATTCTAAAAACCAGTGGTGATAATTACAAGAATGAGATGCAGAGTATCGAAACAGCCGATACGAATCATTTCATCGAAGAACAAAGTCACCACCACTAATCTAATTGAAATTTACTAACCAGTAATAGTTATAAAATGAGTATTAAGAAATTTGCGGTTGCCTCTTTTGATGACGAAGCCGTTTTGTTTCCAGCCGTGAAGAAAGTTCGCGGTGCCGGCTACAAAATTCATGATGTGTACACGCCTTTTGCTGTGCATGGATTGGATGTAGCTTTAGGACAAAAAGAGAGTGATTTGCACATAGCCGGATTTATTTATGGAATCACGGGGACGTCAACAGCCTTGGGTTTCATGGGATGGATTTTCACCACGGATTGGCCTCAAAATTTTGGAGGTAAACCTCACTTCCCATTACCGGCATTTATTCCGATTACTTTTGAGCTTACCGTTCTTTTTGCCGCTGTAGGTATGGTACTTACGTTCTGCTATTTGAATCAAATCATGCCAGGGGTAAAAAAACATATCTTTCATCCACGTCAAACCGATGATAAATTTGTGATGGTCATTGAAGTCGATGATAGCAATGCAAATGAAACGATTGCTTTCTTGAAATCAACAGGTGCCGAAGAAACAAGTATTCAGATGGCCGAAGCTGAATGGTGGTTTGGACGCTTCGATAAGAAAGAAGATTACGAAATTCAACAACAATTAGCATAAGTATAGCCATGAAGAAATTATCTGTTTATATTCTGTTTGTTACAGTCAGCTTGATGCTCTCTTGTGGAAATGATTTTCATAGGAATACCGGTCGTACTTATGCGCCTGATATGGTTTATTCTCGTGCCGTAGATTACTATAACGGTACCGAAAAAATTGAAGCACAAGGAGGTTCTTATAACAAAATGCCTGCTGCGGGTACTATTGCCCGCGAACAAATGTTGCCTGATCATATTGCTGAATCAGATACCAATTTGGCAAAAGCCCATACTTGTCCTGTTACCCTAAAAGAGAGTGATTTGGAAGAAGGGAAACGCCTCTTCTTAATTTATTGTGGTATTTGTCATGGTGAAAAGATGGACGGTAATGGACCTCTTTACACGAGCGGAAAATTTGTTGCTATGCCAGCGAATCTTCGCAGCGGCGAAAAATACCTAAACATGACGGAAGGCCAGATTTACCATGGTATTGTCTATGGAAAGAATGCCATGGGCGCTTATGCCAGTCAGTTAGATACCAAGCAACGCTGGAAAGTGGTAGCTTATATAAGAAAAGTACAAAGCGAAAATGGTGGTAAACCATTTACAATGATAGCAGCTGCTAATGCAGTGGCACCGGTGGCCGACTCTGCCAAGGTGGTAGCGTCTCAAACTCCAAACGAAAAAAAATAAAGCATTTATTTTAAAATACTATCGAAGATGTTGAATCAAGAATTTAAAGTACCAGCCAAGTTAAAATCAACCAGTTTAACCCTATTGGGGATTGGCGTGCTTACCTTGCTGGCCGGACTCGTATTTCTGCTTATGCGGGGAGATCAAGTAGCACAAAACAGATTTTGGGCTGTACTGATGCAGAATAGTATCTTTTTCCTACTAATCAGCTTGGCGAGTGTTTTTATATTAAGTGCTACCAGTTTAGCGCAAGCCGGATGGATTGTCTCTTTCCGTCGTATCCCTGAGGCTATCGGAAGTATGGTATGGGTTTTTGCCCTCATTGCCGGTATCGTGTTACTTA
This sequence comes from Chitinophagaceae bacterium, assembly GCA_040375635.1. GTDB lineage: Bacteria > Bacteroidota > Bacteroidia > Chitinophagales > Chitinophagaceae > OLB11. The sequence goes on from JBEISB010000002.1 coordinate 20,944, forward strand.
CCTTGGTATGGACTAACAACACCCACGTGTATTCTTGGCTTGATCCTAACTATAACCCGAAGAATGAATTAAATGCATTGAAGAATTTCTTTTTAAGTAAGCCTTTCTTTACTGTATGGACTATCCTTACTTTAGGTTTATGGAGTTTCTTTGGTATGAAGTTAAGGGCGCTCTCTGTGCAACAAGATAAAGAGGCTAAAGGATCGACAAAAACCTATTGGCTCAACTTTAATTATTCGGCTGGATTTATTTTCGTGTTTGCCCTCACCTTAGCTTCTACCATTCCTTGGTTATGGATTATGAGTATCGATTCGCACTGGTTCTCTACCATGTTTAGCTGGTATACTTTTGCTAGTTCGTTTGTGAGTGGAATGAGTATGATTATGTTGTGGGTATTATACACCAAGCGTCAAGGTTATCTGGAGATTGTTACTGATGAGCATATTCACGACTTAGGTAAGTTTATGTTTGCCTTCAGTATCTTCTGGACCTATTTATGGTTTTCTCAGTTTATGTTGATTTGGTATGCAAACATTCCGGAAGAAACCATCTATTTCCAAACACGTTTCCATGGAGTATACCGTATCTTCTATTGGTTAAACATCATACTCAATTTTGTTTCGCCTATTCTTATTTTAATGCCTCGCCCTAACAAAAGAAACTATTTTGTGGTGAGTTTGGTAGCGGTATTAATTTTAGTAGGACATTGGATTGATTTCTATCAAATGATTATGCCAACCCTTGTTGGTGAGCATTGGCAGTTAGGTTGGTTCGAAATGGGTATTCTATGCGGATTTATTGGTTTGATCATTATGTTGGTAAGTAATAAATTGACGCAGGCGCCTTTGGTTCCAGAAAACCATCCATTCCTGAAAGAAACGGTAATTCACATTAGCTAAAATTTAAACAGAAAATAATTTATGTCTGGATTATTATTAATACTACTTGTTTCCCTGATTTTCGTGGTGTTGTATCAGGTTTCACGTTCCAGTGAATTGCTGGTGCGTATCAAAGGGGAAGAAGAATTTGATTTAAAAAGAAATCGCCTACTTTCTTATTCCATGTTGGCCATGTTGGTCGCAATGATGGGAGGTATTTACGCGTGTCACCGTTATATGATGCCCTTAATGGGTCCTGAGGCAGCCTCTGATCATGGTAAAACCTACGACTACATGTTTATTGTAACCTTGGTGGTAACAGGGATTGTATTTTTCATCACTCAGTTTTTGCTGTTCTGGTTTGCCTTTAAATACCAACGTACCGGCGAAAAGATTCCTTACAACTTTACCCACAGTACTAAGCTTGAAATGGTTTGGACAGCCATTCCAGCCGTTACGATGGCGGTATTGGTGGCTATCGGTTTGAAGAGTTGGTTTCACATGACTTCTGCAGCCCCTAAAGGTGCTATGCAGATTGAAATGGTTGGTAAGCAATTCAACTGGATTTCTCGTTATCCTGGCGCTGATGGTGTATTAGGGCGTCGTAATTATACCTTAATCAATGACAATGATAATCTACTGGGTTTAGATTGGAATGATAAGAAGAACATGGATGATATCATTATCCCTAATGGTGAGTTACGCTTGATAAAAGACAAACCCGTAGAACTGATTATCGGTTCAAGAGATGTGATTCATGATGTTGGTTTAACTCATTTTAGAATGAAGATGGATGCTGTGCCAGGTATTACAACTCGTTTATGGTTTACACCAACTATCACCACAAAAGAAATGATAGCCAAAACAGGTAATCCTGATTTTGTTTATGAAGTATCTTGCGACCAAATGTGTGGTAAGGGACACTATTCTATGCGTGCCGTTGTGATTGTTGAAACACAAGCCGAGCATGATGCTTGGTTGCAGAGTCAACAATCATACTACCAACAAAATCATGCGACAACAAATCCTGCAGCGCCTGCCACAACGGATAGCGTGAAAAAAATTACAATGAATTAAAATAACTGACAATGAGCAACGAAACAACTATACATCACGAGACAGTGCATACGCATCATGAGCATGGACATCATGATCATGGTCATCACGATCATGCTCACCATGAGCACAAACAGCATTTCTTTACTAAGTATGTATTTAGTCAGGATCATAAAATCATTTCGCGTCAGTTTCTGATTACAGGAATCTTTTGGGCGATTGTAGGCGGATTGATGTCTGTCTTCTTTCGTTTACAGCTTGGGTTTCCTGAAGAAACTTTTAAAGTATTGAGTTTCTTTTTGGGAGATTGGGCTCCCAAAGGAAAACTTGATCCAGAAATGTATTATGGATTGATTACGATTCACGGTACTGTTTTGGTATTCTTTGTATTAACAGCCGGGTTGAGTGGTACTTTCTCTAACTTTTTAATCCCTTTGCAAATTGGGGCTAGAGACATGGCTTCTCCATTCTTGAATATGCTTTCTTATTGGTTTTTTGCCATTGCCGGTTTGGTCATGTTCTGTTCATTGTTTGTGTCTACGGGTCCTGCTTCTGGAGGTTGGACAACCTACCCGCCACTGAGCGCTTTAAAAGAAGCTTCAATGGGTTCGGGCATTGGAATGGATTTGTGGTTGGTGAGTATGGCCCTTTTTGTTGTTTCATCATTATTGGGAGGATTAAACTATATCGTTACGATTTTGAATATGCGTACAAAAGGTATGAGTATGACACGTATGCCATTAACGATATGGGCGTTCTTGTTTACCGCAGTATTGGGTGTTCTTTCATTCCCAGTTTTATTATCTGCTGCTGTTTTATTATTATTTGATCGTCATGCAGGGACTAGCTTCTACCTATCGGAAATCTATGTAGCGGGTAAAGCATTACCGAATGTAGGTGGGTCGCCAATTTTATACCAACACTTATTCTGGTTCTTAGGGCATCCAGAGGTATATATCATTATGTTACCTGCCATGGGTATGGCTTCAGAAATATTATCAACCCATTCTCGTAAGCCTATCTTCGGTTATATGGCCATGGTACTTTCATTGATAGGAATTACTGTATTGGCCTTCTTAGTATGGGCTCACCACATGTTTGTTACAGGTATGAGTCCGTTCTTAGGCGGGGTATTTGTACTCTTAACTTTGCTCATTGCGATTCCATCGGCTGTGAAAGTGTTTAACTGGCTAACTACGATTTTCCGAGGTAATATTCGTTTTACAGTGCCTATGTTGTTTGCGATGGGATTTGTTTCTTTATTTATCTCAGGTGGATTAACCGGATTATTCTTAGGTAACTCTGCCTTAGATATCCATTTGCATGATACCTACTTTGTAGTTGCACACTTTCACATTGTGATGGGTATCTCTGCTTTCTTCGGCATGTTTGCTGGTGTATACCATTGGTTCCCGAAAATGTATGGTCGTTTTATGAATAATACCTTAGGCTATATTCATTTCTTTATCACCTTTGTGGGTTCTTATGTTATTTTCTGGCCTATGCCTACGAAGGCGTAGCGGGTATGCCTCGTCGTTATTACGACTTCTCAAATTGGCAGTCTTTCCATCAGTTTACAGATTTGAATAAGATGATTAGTGTTGCCGCAATTATCGTATTCTTTGGACAGCTAATCTTTGTTTTCAACTACTTCGTAAGTATCTGGAAAGGAAGAAAGGTAACTACATTAAACCCATGGAATGCCAATTCATTAGAATGGACAACCCCAATTCATCCAGGTCATGGTAACTGGGATGGCCCAATTCCTGAAGTTCACCGCTGGGCTTACGATTACAAAGACAATGGCGAAGGAGGTGATTTTGTTCCTCAGCATATTCCGCTTAAAGAAGGAGAAGAATCTCACTAAAATAGTATTCCTGTTGTTTCTTGGAAGCAAACTATGCTAAAGACAGGAATCTGCAAAGTTCATTGCTTATGCTGCTGACGCAGAAACTTAAAGATTATCAGCAGCTGATGAAGCTGAATCTGAGTATGTTGGTGGTGTTTTCGAGTGTGGTAGGGTATATCATTATTCCTGATCTGCAGGTCCAATTCATTCCCGTGGCTTTGCTTTTCTTGGGCGGTACCTTGGTAACTGCCGCCGCGAATGCAGCGAACGAAATACTCGAGAAGGATGTGGACGGTATTATGCGTCGCACACGCACAAGACCCTTGCCTGGGAATCGGATGAGTTATGCGGAAGCGATTTTATTTACAATCATTACATTAGCTTCTGGATTATTCATACTCTGGTGGCAGTTTAATATGTTGACTGCCGTGCTTAGTTTCTTTTCATTTGCGATGTATGTTGGATTATATACACCCTTAAAGCGCATTACGCCTTTATCGGTATTGGTAGGGGCCTTTCCCGGTTCATTACCTTGTCTGATCGGTTGGGTCGCAGGTACGAATCATATGTGGAGTTTGGCAGCTTGGACCTTATTTATCATCCAATTTTTTTGGCAGTTCCCTCACTTCTGGTCTATAGCATGGATAGGTCACGACGACTACGAAAAAGCAGGCTTAAAAATGTTGCCACGTATGGAGAAAGTGGGTCATTTTACCGCCTTTCAGTGCGTGATGTACAGCATGATATTGATTCCCTTAAGTGCACTACCCATGATTACCTTACCGGGGCATGGCTGGATAACGCTTACCGGATTAGGGTTGGCTTCACTCTGGTTTCTGTATAATTCACTACAGTTTTTAAAAGACAATTCTGATGTAAAGGCTAGAAAAGTGATGTTTGCTTCTTTTGTGTATTTGCCGGTAGCCTTAATCACTTTAGTCATAGATAAATATCTGTAGAAAGGATTGCGTAATTTTTGAGTTGGCTGCCGATACATTCTCTTATTTTTGTGCCACCTTTATTATCCTAAAGCATTCACGTGACGCCTCAAGAAATACTTCAAATTGCGAAAGACACTATCGCTATCGAACAAAAATCGATAGCCGAACTGATACCTAAATTAAATCCATCGTTTGCGCAAGCCGTTAGTGCTATTGAAATGTCTACAGGCAGGGTTGTTATTAGTGGAATAGGGAAAAGTGCCATCATCGCCCAAAAAATGGTTGCAACCCTCAATAGCACAGGCACACCGGCATTATTTCTACACGCAGCCGATGCCATACATGGTGATTTAGGGATGGTGCGAGCTGATGATATCGTGATAATGATTTCGAAGAGTGGTGAAAGTCCTGAGATAAAAGTCTTAGTACCTCTCATCAAAAACTTTGGAAATATTCTAATCGCCTTTACCGGAAACCTCTCTTCTTTTTTAGCCAAGGAGGCTCATTTTATTATTGACTGTTCGGTAGAAACTGAGGCATGTCCTAATAATTTAGCACCGACGTCTAGCACCACGGCCCAATTGGTGATGGGAGATGCCTTGGCTGTTTGCTTATTACAATTGAAGGGTTTTACGCCTGGCGATTTTGCTAAATTTCATCCCGGGGGTGCCTTGGGAAAACAATTGTATTTACGCGTAAAAGATTTATGTAGTCAACATCAGGCTCCTCAGGTTCAGCTTTCGGCTGGGATTAAAGATGCGATTGTAGAAATTTCTAGTAAGCGTTTAGGGGCCGCTGCCGTATTGGATGATGCAGGTAACTTAATTGGGATCATCACGGATGGTGATGTAAGGCGCATGCTCGAAAACAATGCAGAGTTTGGTCGTTTGTGCGCCCAAGATATCATGCACACACAACCGAAAACCATTGATGCGAATGCCTTAGCGGTAGATGCCTTGCAAATGATGCGAAGCCACAATATCTCTCAATTAATCGTAATCGAACAAGAGAAATATATCGGCATGGTTCATTTGCACGATTTAATACGCGAGGGTTTGGTTTAACATGAATACGTATTTGCTCTTGTTTGATTCGTTATATGGGAAGAAAAGTCGGATGGTTTTTCCAACAGCAATCATAGATTCTAACTCGATAAGAACCTAAAGCAATGACAGACTATTAATTCTTTCGATGTAAATTATATTGGTCACAACGGAACAATTTTCACTCAACGAGAAGTTGTCAACACTGTCGCAATCAGGGATTACTTGTGTTGAGATTTTATATTTCTTTCCGGAGTCGGGCAACCGGAATATTGAGTTGTTCACGATATTTGGCTACTGTTCGGCGGGCAATATTGTAACCGCGTTCGTTCATCATATCGGTTAACTTTTCGTCGGCAAGGGGTTGACGTTTATCTTCGGCCTGTATCATTTCGTTGAGAATTTGTTTCACTTCTCTTGTCGAAACTTCTTCGCCGCTATCGGTAGACAAAGACTCAGAAAAAAAGTACTTCAATCGAAAGGTCCCAAATTCGGTTTGCACATATTTGCTGTTGACTACCCTCGAAATGGTTGAAATATCTAACCCTGTTCTGTCGGCAACATCTTTCAAAATCATGGGACGAATTTGGGTTTCGTCTCCCGTCATAAAAAAGTCTTCTTGCAAATGCATGATGGTCGTCATGGTCTGCATCAGCGTTTCTTGTCGTTGCCGCACCGCATCGATAAACCACTTGGCAGAATCAATTTTTTGTTTGATAAAGAGGATGGCATCGCGTTGACGGGTATCTTTTTTTTGTCCTCTGTCATAATCTTTCAGCATATCTCTAAAACTGCTCGAAACCCTGAGCTCTGGAGCATTTCGTTGATTGATTTGCAGTTCTAATTCGCCGTTTTGCTGAATGATAAAAAAATCAGGAACAATGTAAACATCATTTTTTGATGATGAGGCAAATAGATTTCCTGGTTTCGGATTTAATTTAATGATAACCTGAATGACTTCTTTCAAATCTTCTTCATCAATGGATAATGCTTTGCAAATTTTCTCGTAGTGCTTTTTTGTAAACTCGTCGAAATACTTGTCGAGGATCCGTATGGCCATTCTGACAATCGGATTATTATTTTTTCGTTCGAGTTGCAGCAGTAAACATTCTTGCAGGTTTGCAGCTCCGATACCAGAAGGTTCAAATTCTTTGATGAGCTTTAAAATATCGTCTACTTCCTTTTGTGTGGTTTGGATATTTTGTCTGAAGGCGAGGTCGTCTATAACCGATGGGATATCACGGCGTAAATAACCATCATCTTCGATACTGCCAATCAAAAATTCCGCAATCTTCTGTTGCTTTTCTTCGAGATGCAGCAAGTTTACCTGAGCGAGCAGATGCTCATAAAAAGTTGTTTCCGATCGGGCCTGATATTGGGGTTGATGATCATCATCATCGTTACCAAAATTATCTCGCTGAAAATTATAGTCGGCATCTTCATCATCACTTTCTTTCACATACTCGGAGATATCTATTTTTTCATACTCGTCGGTATCATCATCCGTTACATAATCCTCATTCTCGTCGCTCTGCAGTTCGCTATTAATTTCTTCGTTCGTTTTTTCGTCGAGACTTCGGTCTTCGGTGTCTTCGGCATTTAGCTCGAGCGCCGGGTTTTCTTCAATTTCCTGCAGAATTCGCTCATCAAGATTTGCTGTTGGTACCTGCAATAACTTCATCAACTGAATCTGTTGAGGAGACAGTTTTTGGAGTAATCGTTGCTGTTGGCTGAGTCTTTGCATTACCGAGGATAGGTGTACAAAAGTAGACTGCCCACCCGAAAAAAAAAGGATTCGCAGATGAATTCTTGCCTGATAGAAAAGAAGTGAATCCTGCTGTTGATTTATACGGCTTCGGCAACTACCTCTTTCACTTCAGGAATCATTCGTTTCATCATGCCTTCAATGCCTGATTTTAAGGTAATCATAGAAGATGGACATCCACTGCATGATCCTTGTAAGGCAAGAGATACTGTGCCTTGATGATAACTTCGGAATGAGATAGCCCCACCATCCATTTCCACGGCGGGCTTCACGTAGTTTTCGAGTAGTTCTTTAATTCGTTTTACAACATCACTGTCGTCGCTGTTCGGCGCATTCTCTTGAGCCTGTACCTTAATGTCATCTTCGTTAATAATGGCTTTTCCTTCTTCGAGATATTCTTTCAGAAATTGGCGCAGGCTTGGAATTACATCGTTCCAATCGGTATCAGCCACTTTGGTTAAAGTCACGAAATTACTAGCAATAAAAACACCTTTAATAAAAGGAAACCCAAATAGTTCTTTCGCTAATGGAGATGGTGATGCCGCATCTTCTGATTGAAAGTCGATGCTCTTACTAGGATACAATAATTTATTCGCCACAAACTTCATGGTTTCTGGGTTCGGGGTCATTTCGGTATAAATACTTACAATGGGATTTCCTGTTTTTAACATGGCCTCACAATTTAGGGGCAAAAGTAAGTAGAAATTGTCATGCAAATTTCCTTTCTAACCTTCCTTGCCTATTTTTCGTCTTCTCAATCACTTACATTTCATTAATATTCTCTAAATTTACGGGTAATATTTCTTGCTTTGAAAAAAATAGCTACCTGCCTTCCCTTACTGTTTTTATTATTACTTTCCTTTCGCGGAAGCGCACAACACGCACATAGTCAGGCTCCCATAGAATATATAGAAAATCAAGGTCAATGGGATGCGCCGTTTTATTATCGGGGTGTAACGCCCAGAGGAGATATCTTTCTCCGTAAAGATGGTTTTCGTGTCTTGTTGTCTGATGATCAGAATCACGATAAGGTACATGGCGTTCGACATGGCTGGATTCAAGGTCCACAAACCCTGAAGTATCATGCGTTTGATATTCAGTTTGTCGGTGCACAACGTGAGGTAAGTTTGACCGGCGAAAAACCCCAGAAACATTATTACAATTATTTTTTAGGCAAAGATCAACAGCGCTGGAAATCAGGAATACATCCGGTAATGGCGGTGAATTATGCGGGATTGTATCCGGGGATTGACGCCCATGTGTATTCAGAAGATGCTAACATTAAATACGATATCATTCTGCATCCCGGTGCCGATATCAATCAAGTCAAGTTGCAGTATAATGGGCTCGACAAACTTGCTTTGCAAGATGGGAAATTGGTGATGTCTACCTCTTTAGGTGATATTACCGAATCTATCCCGTTCAGCTATCAATACGTTGATGGAGTAAGGAAAGAGGTGAAGTGCAAATTTGTCCTTAGAGACGGACAAGTAAGTTTCGATATTGTAAAAGGTTATGATGCTCGTTACGATTTGTACATTGATCCAACGCTGGTGTTCTGCACCTTTACAGGATCTGCTGCCGATAACTGGGGCTTTACAGCTACTAATGATACCTTAGGCAATTTCTATGCTGGGGGTATCGTGTCGGGATTAGGGTATCCGGTTACTGTCGGGGCTTTTCAACAAGTGTATGGAGGGGGGACAACCGTTACGGGGAGTTTGTTTCCTTGTGATGTAGGCGTGAGTAAGTTTAATGCCTCAGGAAATACCTTACTCTTTGCTACCTATCTAGGCGGTTCTGATAATGAACAACCCCAAAGTATTATCGTTGATAACAACCAAAACTTATGCATTGCCGGACGAACATACTCTGCAAATTTCCCAACCACGACGGGTTGTTACGACCCAAGTTATAATGGGGGGGGTGATATGTTTGTAACGAAAATGAATAGTACCGGTACAGCCTTAATTGGATCGACATATGTAGGCGGTACACTCGAAGATGCCGCCAACGAAGAGGCCCAAGAGTTTTTAGCCGGCACCCTCAAACATAATTATGGGGATGATGCCCGAAGTGAAATTATTTATGATGCGAACAACAATGTATATATAGCAGCCTGTACTAAGTCGACAGATTTTCCGGTTATCAATGCGTTTCAAAATACCCTCAGTGGTGGACAAGATGGTGTAATTGTGGAACTGAATGATAATCTCAGCAATTTAATCTGGAGCACCTTTGCAGGAGGTTCGGCTAATGATGCGGCCTATGTGTTATCGCTCAACAAAACCAATCCGAATGAGCTATTTGTGGGTGGTGGAACGATGAGTTCTAATTTTCCTACAACAGCAGGGGCCTTGCATTCTACTTATCAGGGAGGATTAACGGATGGGTTTGTACTCAAATTCAATACAACCACGAAAGCGCTGATGGCAGGAACCTACATTGGTACCAATGCTTATGATCAGGTGTATGGTGTTCAAACGGATGATAGTAACCACTTGTATATCATGGGACAAACCTTTGGTGCGTATCCGGTTACTGCAGGGGTTTATAGCAATCCCAACTCTAGTCAGTTTATTAGTAAGCTCGATGTGAACTTGAGTAGTATTTTAATATCTACTGTTTTTGGAACAGGCACAACAGCCCAAGCCAATATATCCCCAAATGCGTTTTTGGTTGATAAATGTCAGAATGTATATGTATCTGGTTGGGGTGGTGCGATCGGAGGACCCTTCATCAGTTCCACGACGGGTTTGCCAACCATGAATCCCTTACAAGGCACAACTGATGGTAATGATTTCTATTTCATCGTGTTTAATAAAAACTTATTGTCATTATTGTATGCAAGCTTCTTCGGACAAAATGGGGGTATTTCAGAACATGTAGACGGGGGCACAAGTCGATTTGATAAAAATGGCGTTATATATCAAGCCATTTGTGCGGCTTGCGGTGCTAGTACAATATTCCCAACAACAGCGGGTTCATATAGTCCGAGTAACCCGAGTCCAAACTGTAATCTTGCGGCTTTAAAAATAGCGTTCGATTTACAAAATCCTGATGCAGATGCGCAGGCCTTAGGTGCCACTATTGGTTGCGCACCGTTTACCGTTCAGTTTCAAAACAATAGTACCAGTGCGGTGAACTATACCTGGAATTTTGGTGATGGTTCGCCTACCTCCAATGCAGTGAGTCCTTCGCATACCTACACAACAGCTGGTACTTTTACCGTAAAGCTGTATGCCTCTAATCCGAATGGATGTACATTTAGTTTAGACAGTTTTTTAATGGTGATAACCGTTAAGAACGACTCGATACATGCCGATTTTAATATCGTGAAGGTAGATTCCTGTGGTCCGTATACAGCTAATTTTAATAATATCAGTACCAATACCAGTGCTACGAGTTCGCCCACGTATGTATGGAATTTCGGAGATGGTTCGCCCTCCTATACAGGAACAACACCTCCATTGCATAACTATCCAACGGGCGCCTCTTATACGATTACCCTAACCATGACGGATACGAATGCTTGTAACAGTCCTTCGGTGATTACTAAAATCGTAAACTTCAATGCCAATTTCGTTGTTGCTGCTTTTGATATGCCCGATAGTGTTTGTATGCCGGCTACCATCAATTTCATAGATCAGTCGGTGAATGCCTCAACGTATAATTGGAATTTTGGGGATGGAAATAGTTCAACAGCCTCAAATCCTACCAATACATTTGTAGCCCCCGGAACCTATACCGTTACTTTGTATACGCTCAACCCAAATACCTGTAATAAAATCGACTCGATAAAGCATACCATCGTCGTTTTTGCTTCACCGGTAGCTGCCTTTACTTGGGCTCCGAATCCGCCGCAACCGAATACGCCAAATATCTTTACCAATTATACAACTGGCGCTACATCATACATCTGGAATTTTGGAGACGGAACAACATCTACCAATAAAGATGAAATTCATATTTATAATAAAGATGGTTATTACGATGTTTGTCTTACCGCCATGAATGATGCAGGATGTATTGATACGACTTGTCAGAAGGTCAGAGGTATGGTCGTTCCTTTGGTAGATGTGCCTAGTGGTTTTTCGCCCAATGGAGATGGGGTAAATGATATCGTGTATGTAAAAGGGTATGGTATCGAGTCTATGGTATTTCGCATCTTTAACCGCTGGGGCGAAAAAGTTTTTGAATCTACTCAACAAAGCTTAGGCTGGGATGGCCGTTATAAGGGCGTGATGCAAGAAATGGAAGCTTATGGCTATACCCTTACGGTACATTTCTTTGACGGAACTTCTGATTTTAAAAGCGGTAATATCACCTTGCTCAAATAAAGTATAACACCCATGAAACGAATCTTATTTTCAATCTTGATGCTGGGGATGTTAACACAATCACAGGCCCAAGGATTACATTTTTCTCAATACAACAATGCACCTATGCTGTTGAATCCGGCGAATACAGGATTTCTACAGGATAATGATTGGCGTGCCGGTATCCAATACCGAAATCAATGGTCTACCGTAGCCGTTCCTTATAATACGTTTGCGGTGTATGGCGATTGTGGTTTGTTTCGAAACCAATGGGAGACAAGTTGGTTAGGCACGGGCTTGGGGATTTGGCGTGATGTGGCAGGTACAGGAAATTTAGCCCTCACCAAAGTGCAGGCGAACTTAGCCTATCATGTTTTGTTGAATGACAATAGCAGTCTTTCGGCCGGACTAGGTGCTGCTTACAATCAACGAAGTGTTGATTTTGATAAGCTAACCTATGATGTGCAGTGGGATGAGTTTTCGTTCAATAAAAATATTTCGAATAACGAAAGCTTTAACAAAGCTCGTTCGAGTTTTATGGACCTTTCCTTAGGAATGAACTTTGCCTATTATAACAATACCAATTTTTATATGAAGGTGAGTGTGGGCGCTCGCAATCTTAACCAACCTTCGGAAACGTTTTATGGCAGTAGCAATCGTTTAGGACTTCGTCCTATAGCGAATTTGGATATTACCTATAAGGCTAGTAATTCCTTTATGATTAACCCTTCTGTTTATTATACTACCCAAAAAAGAGCGAGTGAATTAGTCGCAGGGGCTATGTTTAATATTAATGTGGGAGAGAATCGTGTGTCGGGTAATAATGAGTTTTTAATTGGTGCTTATTACCGATTACAAGATGCGGCGATCTTTGCTACCGGATATCAGTTTCGTCAACATCGGGTGACCTTTAGTTACGATCATACAGTCTCTCAAATGAGTGCAGGCAATAAAGGAATTGGGGCTTTTGAACTGTCCTTGATTTTGCAAGGAACTTACAAGCCTGGTAACTATATTGTAAATACCTACGGTTGTCCTAGATTTTAGTTTCAATTCAGGTCATTCTGCCGAAAATCACTTTTCTTTGCAGCCATTAATTTCTATGCATTATGGCAAACTCATCAACGATTCAACTCGATGTGCAACTCGATGAAAGCAAGGTTCCGGAAAAGATTTTCTGGCAGGCGGCCGAAGGGGGTGTGTTTAAACCTACAGAAGCGAAAGCCTTCATGCTCAGCATTTGGGACCTGAACGAAAATGCGGCTTTACGCATCGATTTATGGACTAAAAAAATGATGGTTGATGAAATGGATACTTTCTTTTTTCAAACCATGATGACCATGGCCGATACTTACGAACGGGCTACCAACCAAAAAGCATTGGCCGAAGAAATCCGCGAATTTTCGAAATCGCTGAAAAAGAAGATGGATGCTGAAATGGAAAAGAACAAAGCGTAAATCGTTAACCCTTAAACTATACTGGTATGTCTTTAGAACTCACGATCAATCAAGAAATAAAAACCGCGATGTTGGCGAAACAAGAAGCTGCGTTGCGTGGATTACGGGCTATTAAATCGGCTATCTTTTTAGCCAAAACAGCCGATGGTCGGAATGGAGAATTGAGTGAGGATGATGAAGTAAAAATTTTACAGAAATTAGCCAAACAACGGAAAGATTCGCTGGAGGTATTTATTACACAAAATCGCGAAGACCTTGCTCAAAAGGAGAGGGAAGAGTTAATCATCATCGAAAAGTTTTTGCCGGCACAAATGAACGAAGCCGAACTGCGTGCCGCATTACAGTCTTTGATTGCCGAAGTGGGCGCTGCGGGCCCGGGTGATATGGGCAAGGTAATGGGTGTAGCGACTAAACAATTGGCCGGCAAAGCGGATGGGAAAATGATTTCGGCTATGGTAAAAGAACTATTGGCATCCTAGCAGATGATATTTGACGGGATCGTTTTTTTACTTGTCTTAGTAGCCTTTATCAGAGGTTGGAGTAAAGGTTTGTTATGGGCGATTTGCTCAGTGGTAGCTGTATTGGTAGCCTTACTCGTGGCTATGAAATTAGCCGATACTTTTTCGAATTATTTATTTCAACAAAATCTATTACAAAGTAAGTACACCTTTTTAGCCTCTTTTGTTTTGTTGTTTTTTGGCAGTCTATTTTTATTTCGCATGTTAGTAAAACTACTCGAAGGTATACTCGATAAATTGTTTTTGGGTTGGCTGAATCATGCATTGGGGGCTGTTTTGTATGTGGCTATGGTTGTGCTTACGATAAGCACTTTTGTATGGTTGAGTGAACAAACGAATTTGTTGAGCGAAGAAATTAAACAAAAATCAGTAAGCATTTCTTACTTGCGGCCTATCGCTCCTAAGTCCTTCGCGTTTTTGGGACACGCGTTACCAGCATGGAAACAAGGATGGCAGAGAGGCGCTAAGTAGCAGATGGGTTTCTGTCGTTTTCGAAAGACAAGATTCTCATTCCCCGATAAACTATTGTACCTTAGGGCATCCGTTCATCTTAAAACGAAATGGCATGTTACAAGAATGGCAAACGGCGAAAGTCATCAACATTATTGATGAAACGCCACATACAAAACGTTACTTTCTGGAGGTGAGTGGAGTGTCGCGATTTGATTTTAAACCCGGACAATTTGTAACCCTCGATTTGCCCATACACGAAAGGAAAAATAAACGTTGGCGCAGTTATTCGATAGCCTCTCCGCCAGACGGAACCAATGTATTTGAGTTGGTGATTGTTTTGGTAGAAGATGGATTGGGTACGCCGCATTTATTTAATAAGGTAGGTATAGGAGATGAGCTCATAATGCGCGGACCTTCGGGTGTGTTTGTATTGCCAGATACCATTGCGCACGATTATTTTATGATTTGCACAGGCACGGGCATTGCGCCCTTTCGGAGTATGATCCATTATCTCTTTCAACAACAGATTGCCACAAAAAATATCTATCTGATTTTCGGCACTCGCACCCAACAAGATTTACTCTATCATCGTGAGTTCGTTGCGCTCGAAAAACAAATGCCTAGTTTTCATTATCTGCCTACGCTCTCTCGTGAAACTTGGGAGGGACATACAGGCTATGTGCATGATATTTACCAATCGTTGGCAAAAGATAAACCCGATGCACAGTTTTTATTATGTGGCTGGAAAAATATGATTGATGAGGCCCGAGAACATTTAGAGGATATGGGTTTCGACAAAAAGCAAATTCATTTTGAATTATATGGTTAGTCAATTTGTTATGATGATTCTGTACCTAATTTTTTAATTGCCTTTCCTTCTATTTCTATCTCATGAGAAATATTTATTTTTTCTTACTCCTTGTTTTGTCTACTTCCTTGTCTGCGCAAACAACCTTGACCCAAAAAGTGGCACAGCGACATGATTTGTATTTGGCAGGACAATGGCAAGGTATCGATTCGTTTGAGTGGATCTATAATAACAATGCAGCCCTGATGCAACAAACGGCTTTAAAAGATACACCGGGTGTTTGGCACCCTAGCTTTCGGTATACGTATTCGCTCGATGGGAATGATAAAGTCATTCAGCAGCTTCGTGAAAACTGGACAGGCACAGGTTGGATCAATAATACACGATATAGCTATACCTATGATGGTAGTGGTAATAATACTGATGTATTGTACGAAACCTGGAATGGAAGTGCATGGATAAACGCAGGTAAAATTGTGTACGCCGGTTATAATGCACAACATCATTACGCCAGTGTTACATCGTATATCTGGAACGGATCTAATTGGATCAATATGACCGTCGATCAGTATCAATATTATTCCAATGGATACCAGATACAATTTTTGCAACGTTTTAGCTGGAATACATCTAGCACTTCGTGGGATTCGATAGAGCGATTATACCAAACGTATACCCTCGATTCATTAAGCTCGATAACCCGATCAGTTCCGGGTACTACGGGATGGGAGTTGGAGAGTAAAAAAACATGGACATACTCGGGCTCACCTATGTTGTTGAACGAATACAAAACAGAGATATGGGATACAAGCTTAACTACGCCTGCTTGGAAAAATAATACCCATACCACTTATGCGTACAATGCCAATAATCTTCTTACACTCAAAACAAATGAGCAATGGTCTGCTGGGGCATGGTGGCCTTTGTCGAGGGTGCATTTTAATTATGATGCCAGTCTGCAACTCATACAAGTCTACGACGAAAATTATTCGGGGACTTGGACCAAGCACACGCGACAAACCTATGCCTATAGCAGTGGCTTACTCACCCAAGAAAATCACGAAACTTGGTCGGGGGCATGGGTGCCCGAACAACAGCTGAGTTATAGTTATGATGCCCAACAAAATAATACCTATCGGCTAATAGAAAATTATACAGGCGGTTCATATGCACCTTATACACAAGACTTTTACTATTACGCTAGTTTTACACTAGGAACAGCGAGTTTGGTAAAAGAAGATTTGTCTGTGGTTGTATATCCTAATCCGGCACAAGAAACCCTGCACCTACAGTGGTTATCGAAGCAAGCGGGTAATAACCAGATTCGACTTTTTGATATGAGTGGACACTGTAGATTGTTTCGACAAGAGAAAGTAAATACAGGTACGCACGAAAGCGAAATAGAGGTAAGTGCTTTGGCTGCCGGTTATTATATTTTGCAGCTTAGTAATGAATCAGGGTACGAGCATAAAATGATTCAAATTCGATGAGTGTATTGGAACCTTATTATGCTGTGATTTTTACTTCGGTACGAACGGAAGGCGATGAAGGCTATGCATTCATGTCGGAGCAAATAGAATGATTAGCTAAAGAGCAGCCTGGCTTTTTAGGTATGGAAGGGGCTCGCGACGAAATAGGCATTACCGTATCGTATTGGGAATCGTTAGAAAGTATACGGGCCTGGAAACAACAAACCGATCACTTGATGGCGCAACGCTGGGGCCGAGAAAAATGGTATAGTCGTTATACTGTGCGCATTTGCAAAGTAGAGCGTGAGTATAGTTTTGAAAAAGGCGAGTAGGGAAATGATGCATGTTGAAAAAAGAACAAAAGCCCTAGCCCCGACTGCAGCGTATATCCCTTTGTGCCTAACGGAGCAATCTATGTTTAGGTTAGCCAATTGTGGCACAAAGGATAGCAGCGTAAGGCGGGAAACAGCTACAAAAAATTACTCTTCGTAATATACTCGTTTAACGCGTTGCGAGATGCCGGTTAAAATTTCGTAGGGGATAGTATTTGCCCAAGTGGCGATGGTACTTACCGGTAACTCTTCGCCAAATACCAATACGCTATCGCCTTCGCTCACATTGGGAATATCGGTTACATCGAGCATACACATATCCATACAAACATTACCTACAATAGGGGCTGCTTTACCGTTCACCAACATATGTCCTTTGCCATTGCCAATGCATCGCGGAATGCCATCGGCATAGCCAACACATACCGTTCCGATAAGTGTATCGCGTTGTAAAACACCTTTGCGGTTATAGCCGATGGTTTCGTGGGCAGGCACTAGTTTGATTTGTGAAATCACTGTTTTTAAACGACTGACATGACGCAATTGATTTTGCATTTGTTGACTACTATCAAACCCGTAAAGTCCTAGTCCAAGCCGAACCATTTCGAAATGCAAGTTGGGGTGCCGTACAATCCCCGATGAGTTGCACAGATGACGAAGAAAATCATATCCTAATCTTTCACGAAGCAAGTTGCACATGGTGGTAAATGAATGAGCCTGACGAACGGTAAACGCATCGAGTTCGGGTTCTTCGCTGCCTGAGAGATGCGAAAACACCGATTGCACTTTCAGTTCGGGATGCGCTAACAAAGTATCGATTAGCGAAGAAATATCAGCTTCATCGAAGCCTAGGCGATGCATGCCTGTATCGAGTTTAATATGCACAGGGTAGTGAACCTTATCGGCATGTTGAGCGGCCATAATCATGCGGTTGAGTGTGCGCACATTATAAATTTCCGGTTCGAGTTTCCATTCAATCAAGAGATCGAAGGAATTATCGTCGGGATTCATCACTAAGATGGGTAATTGAATTCCATTTTTTCGCAAGAGAATGCCTTCGTCGGTATAGGCTACAGCGAGATAGTCTATGCCTTCGAACGATAATTTATTAGCCACCTCAAAACTGCCGCTACCATACGAAAAGGCTTTTACCATGGCCATAATCTTTGTTGGTTTTGGTAAAAGGGATTGATAGGCTTTTACATTTTGAGAGAGTGCATTGAGATTAATTTCGAGCACCGTTTGATGAATGCGTTCTTCGAGGCGTTTGGCAATTTTTTCGAAGGCATATTTACGGGCGCCTTTGAGTAAGATGCTTTCGTTTTCGAAAGAACTCGAATCGAGGTCCTCGAGAAATTCTTCGGTGTTTTTGTAAAAAACAGAATTGAGTTTTCTGTTTTGCCGAAACACATTTTTATTACGGTACATCGACTCGCCGATTCCGATCAGTCGACGTATTTTTTTTTGTTTTAGCAAGGCAGCCACTTCATCGTACAAATCATTATCGCGACCGCTTTGTAAAATATCAGAAAGAATAACGGTTTTGTTTTCGTGTTGATTTTGCTGACCCAAAAAATCGAGGGCTATCGAAAACGAATTCACATCCGAATTATAACTATCGTTGATGAGCGTACAATTGTTGATGCCAGTAATCAGCTCGAGGCGCATAGCGATATGGGCTAGCTTGAGCATACGCTGGGCAATGATTTCTTGCGGCACTTGCAATAGTAAGAGGCTTAACCAGCAATGAATACTATCTTCGATATAGGCATCATCGGTAAATGGAATGTCGATACTGATGGTTTGTTTTTGATAACAAGCTTCGATTTGACTACTGCCTGTGCCTTTATCGATGCGGGTAATGGTTAAGTCGGCCTCTCCTTTTCGGCACCAGCTGATTAAACGAATTTCTTTACCCGCATTTTGTTTTAGCTGACTGGCAAATTGCAACATACACTCGTGCAGCTCATGATAATCTTTACAATAAATCAGGGTATCGGTATGACGGAAGAGAGTTAACTTTTCGTTGATTTTATGACGGAGATTTAAAAAGCCCTCGTTATGGGTTTCGCCTATATTGGTGAAGATACCCATGGTGGGTCGGATTATTTTTTCGAGATTCTCCATTTCTCCCGATTGAGAAATCCCTGCTTCGAAAATGGCCAAACTATGTTCAGGCTTCATTTCCCAAACTGATAAGGGAACCCCCAATTGACTATTAAAACTTTTGGGACTTCTAACAATTTTATAATCTGATTCGAGTAATTGATAGAGCCATTCTTTGACAATGGTTTTTCCATTGCTACCCGTAATGCCAATTACCGGAATCTGAAAATGTTGTCGATGCCAGGCTGCGAGTTGTTGTAACGCTTGTAAGGTATTATCGACACGAATAAAACAGGCTTTCGGAAAAAGACTGATGTCGATATCTTCGCTAAGCAAAAATACCCGCACCCCTTGGGCATATACATCGGCAATAAAACTGTGTGCATTGCGGCGCGCACTCACTAAGGGAATAAATATTGAGCTGGCTGGATGTGAAATTTTTCGGCTATCGGTGAGTAAATTATCAACCCGATAGTCTACACCTTCAGTAAGGCATTTTCCTTTTACCACAGAGGCGATTTCGCTGGATTGTATCATGCGTTATGTTTACGAGAATGGTAAATAGAATAGATAATTGAGCTGCCGATACAAAATACAATCGCCACTAAACTCATCCATACCGGTAAGTGAATATGAATCATTTCGAGAAACATTTTGGCACCAATCAAAATTAATACCACAGCTATACCTTGTTGCAAATAATCGAATTTGTCGGCCGCTTTTCGCAAAATAAAAAACAAGGCACGCAAACCTAATACGGCAAAAATATTAGAAGAGAAGACGATTAAATTTTTTGTGGTGATGGCAAAAACAGCAGGGATAGAATCTAAGGCAAATAAAATATCCGTTATGCCAATCATCAGCACCACCAGAAAGAGTTTTGTAAAATAAATCTTGCCTTGCTTGTTGATGGTATAACGACCTTCAGGTTCGATATCAGTATAGCGTAAGTAGCGTCGAATGAGTTTATAGACTTTGCCTTCTTTGACGTCGTTTTCTTCTTCTTGATTTTCGAAAAACAACTTAAAGCCGGTTACTAATAATATCACCCCAAAGACATAAAGAATCCAATGAAATTGATTAACCAATACGATGCCTACTGCTATAAACAGAATACGGAAAAAGATAGCCAGCAATACGCCGATCATTAATACGCGTCCGATATTGGCTTTATGAATTTGCAGCGAGCTAAAGATGAGCACAAACACAAAAATATTATCAATACTCAGCGACATCTCCATACAATACGCTGAGAGGTAGTTGAGCGAATCGTGTGCGCCATATTCAATCCATAAATAGGCAAAATACGAAAGGGCTATGCTTACCCAAAAAAGATATTGGTAAGTGGCAGCGCGCAGACTGATTTCTTGATTTTTTTTATTGAACACAAAGCTGTCGAGCACTAAGGATAACACAAGGGCTGCAATAAAAATCAGATAACTTAGTAGGTCTTTGCTCATAGTTGCAAATATAGGGTAGGGAGATATAAGCCAAGGGATGAGATTATATCCTTATCTGAAGCAGGAGAGCATGCGCCATACCGAGACAATTACGGCTTGCTAGCCAATAATTTGTCACCTTCGAGTTTCACCAACACATTATGTTCGTTAATCTTACAGCAATATTCCATATCATACTGTAGTCCGAATTTCGATAAGCGTAAAAAATGAGAACTGTCTTGGATAAAGGCATATAAATCATCTTTCGCGGCACGATATAAATGTGTGGCTGCGCGTGTGCTATCGCAATTCATATCGAAGTGCTCGCCAATCGCATCATACACAGCACCGGCAAAGAGCGAGTCTTCGAGATTGTATCTATCTTTCCAAGAGGCGCAGGCTAGTAATACATTCTTGCCCTGACTTTTCAAATAATCGCAAACGGCACCGAGGTTTAAAAAAGAGCCTGTTATCATTTGTTCGGCATCACCACACATGTGCAATAAACGAGTTCCATTGGTGGTGGTGAGCACTATGGTTTTACCTTCAATAAAGCTGCGGGGATATTCTAAGGGTGAGTTTCCATGTTGTAATCCGGGGGCTACTTTGCCATCGCGTTCGCCGGCCGTAATGGCATTCGTCAAGGTGGCGCCTAATGCAATACATTCGTCTACGGCAGATACCGGAATAATTTCTTTAGCACCCTGATGTAAGGCGGCAGCAATCGTAGAGGTGGCCCGAAACACATCGATGATGACAACGATACTTTCTTTGAGATCGTATAAATGCAACAGAGAGGGCGAAAGACAAGTTTCTATTCTAGGCTTGATCATGATAAGTAAAAGGCAAAATGAATAATAAAATAACTTAGGACTTGCATAGCGATACCCACGCCATAGCCCGTGTAGATTTGAGCCGGAATATGGGCTTTCAGCATAAGGCGTGAAGTGCCAATCCATCCTGCTAACAAAAATGTAATCAATAGTATTAAAAGGGCGCCAGGTACGGCTTGCAGGGTAAGAATCAGCAAAAAGCCAACGGCACCTCCCCAACCTGCGGTGTGCATACTGATTTTAAAAAAGATCGATGCCAAAAAAACCAAAACGGTGGTTAAAAAACACCGAATAGAAAACTCTGTATCATTTCGGGAGCGGCAAATTGTTTGTGAAAAAGCCAAAATACCCAGAAGTAAAAAAGCATACTGGCGATAAGGGGGCCGTAGCGTTCTTTGAGTTCGTGCATTTGCATGCTTTCGATAAACTTAAGTCGCCATAATAAAAAAACAACCAATAAAGGAAAGGTAACGGTAGTGTAGGCGATTATGATTAACCACCAATGACTGGTTTTGTCGGGAATGCCGAAAAAAAGACTTGGGCAACAATACACCAAAGCCGTAACCATCATGGTAGGAATAAAAACAGGATGCAGGATATAGGAACTGATTTGCGAAATGAGTTGTAGGGGACTTTTAGTATTTGACACGGGGCAAATGTATTTTAATTGTCTGTAAGGGTTTCGGTTTTTGGACTGATGATCCGAACGTTCATGCTGCTGCCAAAATATTGTTTACTAAGTTCCATATTGTAGGCATCTTCGATTCGGTATTCGCCAACAGCCGTGCGACGTAAGGCTTGTAAATAACCACCACACCCTAGTGCCTCGCCAAGGTCGTTGGCTATTGAGCGTATATACGTACCGCTGCTGCAAACAATTCGAAAGTGTAATTCTGGCAAAGCCAATTTCGTGATTTCAAAAACTTCTATAGTAACCTGCCGTGATTTTAGGGTTACTTCTTTTCCTTGCCGGGCAAGTTCATATACAGGTTTTCCTTCTTGCTTGATAGCCGAATGTATGGGAGGAAATTGAGTAATATTGCCTGTAAATTGCTGAACAGCTTGCTGGATTTGGGATTCGCTGAGGTGTTCGAAGGGTTTGGGATTCTCGGGTAGACTTTCTAGGTCGTATGTAGGCGTAATCGCTCCTAAATGAATGATGCCTGTATATTCTTTTTTGAGTCCAAGTAAAGCCGTTAATTTTTTTGTCCATGGACCGGTGCATAAAATCACCAAGCCGCTGGCTAAAGGATCTAAAGTGCCGGCATGACCGATTTTGGCTTTGGTCCATTTTTTCCATTGCGAAACCACGGCAAATGAACTCCAGCCATAGGGTTTATCAATCAGCAACATCTCACCATCGTTATAATTCAGGCTCTCCAAGTCTTTTTTCATTGGCGGCAAAAGTAGCAGAATCTAGGCTTCTTTGTGTGTAAAACTCATTTTATGTTTGCTTCGAGCCTGGCGCAAAGAATCGGCAGCATAGTGCGAATTTCATTGTTTCGTGTATATATTTGCTGCCTTAAATCAAAATGTAATTTCAATTCATGGCAACAACAGCAGACATGCGTACCGGACTGATCCTCAAATTAGATGGCAGTTTATATTCAGTAGTAGAATTCGGACAAAACAAAACCGCCCGCGCGGCCGCCAAAGTATGGGCCAAGTTAAAAGGCGTGGATAATAGTCGCACCATCGAACAAACCTGGAACAGTGGAGAGACTATTTTTCCGGTGCGTGTAGAGAAAAAAACGTATCAATACCTGTACAAGGATGAAACCGGATACAGCTTTATGGATAACGAAACCTTTGAGCAAATTACCGTAGCTGAGAATCTTGTGAATGCCCCTCAGTTTTTAAAGGACGGACAAGAAGTTACCGTAATGTTGAATGGTGAAACGGATATGCCTATTGGCGTTGAATTGCCTGAAAAAATTGATGTGCTTGTTACGTACAGCGAACCGGGCATGAAAGGAGATACGGCTACCCGTACCTTAAAACCGGCTACTATTGAAACGGGCGCTATCGTGAATGTGCCACTGTTTGTAAACGAAGGCGAAATGATTCGTATCAGCACCAAGAGTGGTGAATACGTAGAGCGTGTAAAAAACTAATTCATACCCATAACCATACCCTTTAAAAAGTATACTGATGGCAAAAGCAAAAAAAGCAGCCCCTAAAAAAGCAGTGCCTGCAAAATCAGCGCCTAAAAAGGCTGTCGCTGCAATCGCGAAACCAGCTCCAAGCAAATCATCAACCCAAGCGCCGAATCCGGTTTTCAATATCAGTGAAATCAATGAGTTGATTCATGCTGTGAATCATTCGAACGTGAATGAGTTGAAGCTGAAGCGTGGTGATTTTAAAATTACCATTCGTCAGGGGATGTCGGCTAGTACGCATGTAGTGGCAGCACCGGCACCCGTACATAGTACTCCAATGGCAGCACCCGCACCGGTTGCGGCAGCTCCAACACCCGTTGTAGCAACGCCTGTAGCCGAAAGCACCGAAAATTTGTATACTATAAAATCGCCAATGATTGGTACCTTCTACAGGGCAAGCGGTCCGGGTAAACCCGTGTTTGTAAACGTAGGGGATGAGATTAAAGTCGGTCAGGTTTTGTGTATTGTAGAAGCTATGAAGCTTTTCAACGAAATCGAAAGTGAAGTGAGTGGAAAGATTGTGAAAGTGCTTATCGATGATTCATCGCCGATTGAGTACGATCAGCCGCTGTTTCTGGTACAAACGAATTAAAGGCTGATTTGGTGTAGTCTTTGTTTACCCAATAGCAACCTATTCTTTTATTTCAAATTTCTACAACGTGTTCAAGAAAATATTAATTGCCAACCGTGGCGAAATTGCTTTGCGTATCATTCGTACTTGTCGTGAGATGGGTATACCCACCGTAGCGGTATATTCTACAGCCGACAAAGATAGTTTGCATGTTCGCTTTGCCGACGAAGCCGTTTGTATCGGGAAGCCATCGAGTGCCGAGTCATACCTTAACATCCCGCATATCATGGCGGCAGCGGAAATTACCAATGCCGATGCCATTCATCCGGGTTATGGATTTTTGGCCGAGAATGCCAAGTTTGCCGAAATCTGTGGTCAGCATAAAATCAAGTTTATCGGACCTACCCCGGCGATGATTAATGCCATGGGGGATAAAATTACCGCGAAAGAAACCATGATAAAAGCCGGAGTACCTTGTATTCCGGGTTCTGAAGGCTTAGTCGAAACCGTGGCCGAAGCCAAGAAGCAAGCCAAAAAAATTGGATATCCGGTTATCTTGAAAGCAACAGCCGGTGGAGGTGGAAAGGGAATGCGTTTGGTTTGGAAAGAATCTGAAATCGAAAAGGCATACGAAGCCGCTAAGGCCGAAGCGGCAGTGTCTTTTAAAAATGACGGAATCTATCTCGAGAAATATGTTGAGGAACCTAGACATATAGAAATTCAGGTAGCAGGCGATCAGTACGGTAAAGCTTGTCACCTCAGCGAACGAGATTGCTCCATTCAACGTCGTCACCAAAAATTGGTAGAAGAAAGTCCTTCGCCCTTTATGACCCCCGAACTCCGTAAAAAAATGGGAGAGGCTGCGATTAAAGCCGCCAATTCTATTGGATACGAAGGCGTGGGTACCATAGAATTCCTTGTCGACAAGCACAGAAATTTCTACTTTATGGAAATGAATACGCGCATCCAAGTAGAACATTGTGTTACAGAAGAGGTAATTAACTACGATCTCATCAAAGAACAGATTAAAATTGCCGGCGGTGTTCCCATCTCAGGAAACAATTACGAGCCTAAGATGCATGCCATCGAATGTCGTATCAATGCCGAAGATCCCTATAATGATTTTAGGCCATCTCCCGGAAAAATCACTGTCTTGCATACCCCTGGTGGACATGGCGTTCGTATTGACTCGCATATCTATGCAGGCTATACCATTCCGCCTTATTACGACTCTATGATTGCCAAAATCATTGCTGTGGCACAAACCCGTCAAGAGGCCATTGATACGATGAGTCGTGCCTTGAGTGAGTATGTGATTGAGGGGATTAAGACGACCATTCCATTCCATCAACAGTTGATGCAGAATGAAGATTTTCGTAATGGAAACTTCACGACTAAGTTTATGGAGACCTTTGAACTGAAATAGGAAATCCGCCTCTCTTCTCTTATCTTCACCCTACGAAAGTTTCTTCGTATGCGGTATCTATTGCTTTTGTTGTTTTGTTTTCCCCTATGTTGTGAGGCACAAGAAAGTTTGTTGTCGCTTGCGGGAAAGTGGAATGAGCAAATAAGACTGAACAAGAAAGAGATTCCTTCTGATTTTGTCGACACCTTACGTATCGAAATACAAAAGGCAGGTATGATGATGGTGCGCTATGGGGAGAGCTCGTTTAGTGATGAGGCTAAGTTTTCAAATAATAATCTTCTCTGTGGAAAATATCGTTTTTCCATCAAGGCTTTTGCTGAAGATACCTTGTGGATTAAGGATAGGCAGGGAATGCATGTGATGTGTAAGCAAAAGGATCGTCAATTGGCAGTCATCCCTAAAAAAATACCCGGGGTAGAAACGGGGCAGCGACAACTCGATGGGTTGTATTTGCTGGGTAAGTGGACTTGTTATAAGAAGACAGATCCTGATTTTAAAACCCATATGTTTTATCTCCAACATATTCAATTTCAAGAAGAGAGAGAAATCGACGGATATCGAGCTCAGGTAAGCTATACTAATTTTGATTCTGCTTATACAGCACCGGCCATGATTAACATCAAGGGTTATGTGATGCAAATTCAAACCCAAAAAATAAAGGAATCGCTGAGCATATTAAAATGTGTAGATGATGAAATGATACTCGAAAAGGGAAGCATACATTATTTCCTCAAGCGATTTGAAACAAAATAATAAAGACGTTTATGCATTCGAATGCCCCTGAAACCACAGAGGCCTATATAGCAGGCTTTCCTGAAGATACTCAAAAAATCCTCTATCGACTTCGCAACGAAATAAGAAAGTCTGCTCCGGAAGCTACAGAAAAAATAAGCTATGGTATGCCCGCTTTTTTTCAGCACGGTGTATTGGTTTATTTTGCTGCCTATGCAAAGCATATCGGTTTTTATCCAACGGCTCTGGGTATTACCACCTTTGCTGAGGAGTTAATGCCTTATAAAACCTCCAAAGGAGCTGTGCAATTTCCGCTGGGTAGGCCTATTCCATTTCCCCTCATTCGACGAATGGTAAAAAGTAGAATCCAACAAAATAAACATAAGGCGGTGCCGAAAAAGAAAAAGAGCAAAGGATAAAATGAAGGCTTGGTTCTAGCAAGCACAAATTCTTCGTATACCCAACGGAGTTTCACTTTTATTTCTCTTGCTGTAAATTTTGTTCATCGAATCTTTCTGATTACTTGGTCTTGAGCAGTTAGATTTGAGTAAGCCCATTATTATGAAAAGAACTATTGTGGCTCTCTTAGGGATATTATCTTGCTATGTATCGATTGCCCAATGCAGTGGACCTGCAATACATCACTGGGAATCGTGCGTAGTAGAAACAAATTCGTGGAAATATCTCATTCCAACGGGGCTAGTGAGCAATTGACAAAATACCTCTTTTAATGATGCAGGTAATTATATACTGACTTTTAATGATGCCGTGTATGTTTATCGCGTAAAAGTGATGAAGTAATAAGCCCATTTTTTTATTCGGCTAACTGATAAATACTGCGACTGTTTCGACCAAAGCCATCATAATCAAGACCGTAGCCAACCACAAATTTATTAGGGATAGCAAAGCCTATATAGGCAATGTCGAGGGCTTGGGTAAGGGCTTCGGGCTTATGCAATAAGGTACAAATGGCTATCGATTGTGGGGCTTGCTTTTCGAGAGTAGGGATAAACGAGGCCATTGTTTTGCCTGTGTCAACAATATCTTCGATTAGAATAATATGCTTGTTGGCTAGATTTTCTTCAAGTCCAATGGCCGTAATGACTGTTCCGGTAGAACTAGTTCCTTTGTAAGAGGCTAACTTAATAAATGAAATGGTAGATGTCAGTTGAATCTGTTTATACAAATCGGCTGCAAACATAAACGAGCCATTGAGGATACCGATAAACATAACCTCTTTACCCGCATAATCGGTATTGATGGTATGTGCGAGTTCGCTTATTCTTTGTTGAATGTCGGCCTCACTGAGATAGGAAACGAACGATTTATCTAAGACTTGTATAGCTTGCATGATTATTTCTTTTTACGGACTTTGCCCTTAGAGGGAGTAGCCTTATGTTTTGATACGTTTTTCGCTTTATTGCCAGTGCCTTTTTTGATGGTGGCTGGTTTATTTTTGGCATTGTTGCGTGTATTTTTTTGGGTTGCAAGGATTTCCGGATTTCTGCGCACACCTGTTGGCGTTACTACCGTAGCTTCGGCGTTGAGGTTGGGTTTTGCAACAGGCTCGCGTTTTACATAGGCAGGCTGCGCATAGACAATTCGATCGAATTTTCGTTTCAGTTCTTTGGTCGAATCGTTAACCCCAGGATCATCATATTTTCTCTCCGGCACATGTGGTGCTGGAACAACCACTGGATGAGGCGATGGCGCAACAGGATTCACTTTACTTTCTCCCATTGTCTTTTCAACAGAACGGGCATTGTCTTTTGCTTCGGTAAAAAGAGGTTGCGAATTCAGTAGCTCTTCGATACGGGCTGCTTTTTCTTCATCCAATACCCCCTTCGAATCAAGGGGATGGGTAGGAGGTGGAGTGGCTACTGCCATGGTTTCTGCTGTGTCTTTGGTGGCTTCTGTCGTTTGATTGTTTGTTTTATTTTCAGGGGGAGTTTCTGTTTTGGGTTGCTCCGGTAGGGTTACTTTTTCACTGACAACAATCCTCTCTTCATTGTTAATTGGAGGTTCTGGACTTGTGTTTGTCTTTACTTCTGGGCTTGCTGTACTTGTTTTTTCTTGGCTTTGAGGCATAATTTTTACCTCGTTTAATTTTTCAACCGGCGATGTTTTAGGAAGGGATTGATCATTTCCTTTGGGGGCAACTTGTACAGACCAACTTTCATCTTTCCCTTTTTTTGCTGGAGCCGTTTCTTCACGTATAACTATGACGGGTTGCGCGTTTGCTTTGGCATTGGGTTCGAGTTCTTTCAGAAACTGTTGTCGAAGTTTGGGGGTTTCATAAGAACGATACTGTAAGCATAATTTCTCGCCGATGCCTGGTTCTTGTCCAGCCAATAAATTATTAAACTGATACAAACTACTCAATAGCATCGCTTCTTTTTGTGCAATCAATAGCATCGTTTCGTTTTCCTTCACCACATGAAATTCTTCGGTACCTATCTTTCTTTTCTTTTCGGTAAAGATGAACATATTGGTTTTTAAAGGTTCATCAGGGAGTTCGTTCAAATCGAGTAATCGAGCGTAGCGAATATTATGATTCGTTGCATAAGCAAGTAAGGTTTCTCCCTTCGAAGCCCAAAACCCTTTGAGGCCTTTGTATGTGGTTGATGGATCTTCAACATAGGTTAAGTTGCGGGGAGCCTCTTTTTCGGCCACGATTTCGGCTAAGCCTATTTTGGTTTTCGATAGTGCTTCGTAAGTATATTGTTGCAGATTATACTTTTCAATTAGCTCAGTAAGTTTTTGTACGTACGCCGGGTTCGTTGCATATCCTGCTCGTTTTAATCCACTGGCCCATCCTGCATAATCTGTCTTTTCTAAATCAAATAAAAAATGATAACGGTTACTGCTTTGTAGAAATTCAGAATGGTCGATATACGATTGTTCTGGACTCGTATACTTTCGAAAGCATTCTTGTTTTTTATCGTCATCGTGAAGGATGGTTTCGCCGGTCCAATACGATTTACATTTGATACCAAAATGATTATTGCCTTTCGTCGCCAATTCGCTCCTGCCTGCCATACTTTCATGGATGCCTTGGGCCAAGGTAATCGAAGCCGGCACTCCCATACGAATTTGTTCGGCGATGGCTAAATCTTTAAACTGACTTACGTACGTACGAATATCCTCTTCACTTTGAGCCAAACTCCAAAAGGGGAAAGAGATTAAGAGTACAAGAAGAAAAAATGGAAATCTACTCATCATTCATTATTTTTTTCGGCATAACATAATACCATCACGCAGCGGCAAAAGTACACATTCGATCCGAGGGTCGTTTAACATTTTTTGATTGTAAGTATTCATGGCACGCGCATTTTTGCCGGCTTTATCTCCGCGTAAAACTTCGCCATGAAACAGTACATTATCGGCAAGGATATAGCCGCCCGTTTTTACTTTATCAAAGACAAGATCGTAGTACAAACTGTAATTGGGTTTATCCGCATCAATAAAAACCAAATCAAATTCACCCGTAAGGGTTGGTAATACCTCAGCTGCTTTTCCGCAAATCATGTTGATTTTATGTTGCATACCTGCTTGTTGAAAAAAATCTTCACATCGATCTTTCCATTCTTCATTGCTGTCAATCGTGATTAGCATTCCGTCATCTGATAAACCCTCCGCCAAGCATAGTGCCGAGTATCCTGTAAAGGTGCCTATTTCTAAAATGCGTGTGGGTTTCATCATATGACTAATCATACTCAAAACCCTGCCTTGCAAATGCCCCGACAACATCAGAGGCAAGTCGGTTTGCAAATGAGTTTGCCGGTTGACTGCATATAAAACTTCCGATTCGGGTGTAGAGTATTGTTCGCAATAAGGATAAATATCTCCGGAACTAAACGTATGCATTATTGAGGAGAGGAATTGTTTTTAGATTGAGAAAGAAGCCACAGAAATAAAAAAGTAATCACACCGTTGATGATAAGCAATTCGATGCCCACTTTGTAACCATCAAAGATAGTAGCAGAAAGAGCGTTTAGCTTTTTCGCGAGGTAGACTTTCAGTGTTAATTTTTTTATAAACCAGTCGGCATTGCTAAGTACATCAATAAGTAACGTAAGTACGGGGGCAATCAAACAAATCGGTAGTACGATACGATCAGAAATGTTACGTTTGGTAAGGATGCCAAAGCTAAATAAACCGAGTAGGGGCCCGTATGTATATCCGGCAATTTTTAAGATGATGTCGATGATAGATTTATCGTCAATCCATTTAAAAATCATCACACAAATAAAAAAGAGTAAGGCAAAACTGAAATGAACGAAGAGTCGAATTCGCTTTTGTTTTTTTTCATTCAGTTGGGGCTGCCGTTTAAGTCCGAGGATATCGATACAAAACGAAGAGGTAAGTGCTGTAAGGGCTCCATCGGCAGAAGGAAATAAGGCAGAAATGAGTCCGATAATAAACAAGATAGAAATCGCCGCGGGCAAGCCACCATGCATCGCTATCGCAGGAAATAAATCATCGCCTTTCATGTGGGTAGGGTGCTGTATAGCATATAAGTATAGACAGGCGCCCAAAAAAAGAAAAAGAAAATTAACGATCAAGATAATGGTGCTAAAGCTGAGCATATTTTTTTGAGAGTCACGCAATGTATTTACGCTAATATTTTTTTGCATCATTTCTTGATCAAGACCTGTCATGCCAATCGTGATAAAAGCACCTCCCAAAATTTGTTTCAGAAAATAACCACTCGAACGCACTTCTGTATTGAACATCGTGGTATGTCCGGCTGCTTTAATTTGCAACCAAGTGTCAACAAAGGATAGATGCAGCGAATGCGTAATGGCTACGATACTAACGACCAAAGCCAGTAACATAAAAGAAGTTTGCAGGGTATCGGTATAGACTATCGTTTTAACGCCACCTTCGAACGTGTAGAGCAAAATGAGGAGTAGAATCACCAAGGAAGTAAGTCCAAAAGAAATACCCATATGGTTTAAGATAAAGAGTTGAAGAATATTTACAACCAGGTATAAGCGGGCAGTGGCGCCTAGGGTACGAGAGATAATAAAAAACAGAGCGCCGGTTTTATAGGCTCGTATGCCAATTCGCTGTTGCAGATAGGCGTAAATCGAAGTGAGCTGTAATCGGTAATACAAAGGCAATAAGACAAACGCAACGGCAAAGTATCCTAAAAAGTAACCTATTACAACTTGAAAATATTGGAAGCCATTTGTCCCAACTGTACCGGGCACGCTCACAAACGTTACTCCACTCAGCGAGGTGCCAATCATGCCAAAGGCAACCAAGATCCAATTTGAGTTTCGGTTGCCAATAAAAAACGAATCATTATTGCTCTTGCGCGATGTATACCAGGCGACTAGGAGTAATAGTAAAAAATATCCAATAACAAAACTAAAGAGGAGGCTTGTAGACATATATTTATGAGATGGGGGTAAAAATAATCTGTGCGCATCGATTTCTGGCAGCGGATTTCAAATAGCTTGCATCAGAAGTACCCGAAATAGGTTTTGGTTTGCGGCGCGTATTCAATATTGATTTCATCGTTCACGTTCAATCGGGCAAAATCGACTTCACTGACTTCAATGCTATTTTTGGTTATGCTGTTAAGGGTAAAGAAATACTGCTTTGTGGTTGGTATGTATTTTTTTTCGAGAATCAAGCACAGTTCAATGGTTTTGGTTTGTTGATGGATATCGGCACGGAGGGGCCTTAAAAACAACCAATAACTCAAGCTTACGATAAGTAGAAATAGACAGGCAGCGATAGACTGGGTTAAGAACCAGCTATGCCACATTATGGTTTTGTCTTGATAGCGAAAAAAATAGATCATGGCCGTAAGGGCCGGAATGCTAACAAAAAAGAGCAATACGACTTGAAGGATTCTCAGATAGAGCCGAGCGTCTGTTTGTAGTTTCTTACAGAGAAATTGCAGTTCATCGTCCTGAAGGGGTTCTGTGAACAAGGGCATCGACTTTATATAAAAATAGGAAAAATTTCAGATTCTGCAATTAATCCAAGGAATGTACTACATTTGCCATCCCAAAAATGTTCCCTGCGGGCGTGGCGAAATTGGTAGACGTGCTAGACTTAGGATCTAGTGCTTAACGGCGTGGGGGTTCGAGTCCCTCCGCCCGCACAAGGAAAAAAACCCACTACG
>JBEISB010000187.1:0-4160 GCA_040375635.1 Chitinophagaceae bacterium
GGTGATAAAGTAGTACGCTGTATCCGTAAGTAAATTTTGATTCGGGTTGAGTTGATGGGCTGGATTTTTATACAAGGCGGCATCCACAGCCCCATTCGCCTTCTCTCCAAAAAATTCGATATAATCAGTAGCGGTTAACGTCCCGGAATTCGACACATAAATCGGGATTTCATTTCCCTCACGAAATATCTGCACATTTTCTCCATTCACTGTTGATGGAAATCCCAAAATATAGAGCTGAGAAATCGAAATTCGATAGATATCATCTCGAAAGACACCGAACTTATAATAGGTTTGTCCATAGTTGATCCATTCGTTACCATAAAATTGTGCACGCAAGGTTTGCGAACAAGCCATGATCAAAATAATACCCAGTACTAAGGTGATTTTTTTTTGCATAGAGACTATTTTTTATCCTTAGGCTCGGCAGATCCGGATGGGGTAGCATTTTTATTAGGGTCGGATGGTGTGGCTGCTTTTCGTTTGATATCAATTTTTAAGGAAATAAAATGACTGTACAATGGATTCGATTGAAGGTTCAAACTCGAAAAGGCATAATCAATCCCAAAGCTCTTCAACTTCACGCCAATACCGAAACTCGGTTGAAACAAGAGCACCTTTTGTTGGTTGAGGGTATCCTTATCATCCAATATTCGTTGAAAGTTTCCTACTCCCGCCCGTAAATAGAACAACTTATTATAAGCGAACTCAGCGCCTAACCTAGGGTCGATACTCACTGGTTTTAGATTAATCAGGTTGCCGTATCGTTTTCCATCAGAGGTAATATCCAAATTCAATTCAGTAAGTAAATCCATTTTTTTACTCAGGGTAAATACACGACCGCCTCCTAAGTGTAAGCGAGGTGTGGCGATTTCGCTGCTTCGCGATACAATATCGTTGCCAGTATTAGCAAACACCTGCTTTTCTTTATCGGTAAAACTAAACGACCAAAGCGTATAGGTAGTGGTAGCATCTTTTAATACAGCTCCCATGCGCCATTTACCCATTTTAGCCTGAACCCCTAAATCAATACCTGCGCCCCAAGCATTGGCCATACTGCCGATGGTGCGACTAATGATTTTAAGATTACCGCCAACACGCACCCCCAGCCCCTTGTATTTTGCCAACCCCTTTGGACAAACCTCGCGTGCGTAAGAAATGAGTCCGGCATAGTCTTGTGCCGATATAGCGCGTATTTTTGAATAGTCTATAGACCCGTCTTGTTGTATAAGATTCAGCGTATACGGAATATCATCGATGGCATAACGTAAGACCGATATACCCAAGACCCCTTTGTTATTTTTGAGGGGAATGGCTGCCCCCAGATGATCGTACTTAGCAATCCCACTAAAATATTCAGCGTGCATATAGCCCAGTTGCAAATCCTGCGTTACGTAACTTAGTCCCGCAGGATTCCAAAACGCGGCATTCACATCTTGTATACTCGCCAATTGAGCGCCGGCCATCCCCAAACCTCTTGCCCCTACGCCAATATTGAGGTAATCGTTAACATACTTTCGTTGTTGTGCCGCAGCGCCGAGAGAAAGAAATACCGCCATCGGCAGCAGCAGAAATCGTGTATACATGGGATAGAATCGTTTCGTCAGGGAAAAACGTTTTTAAGATGGAATTATTTTTAAGGTGCAAACAAAAATACTTAATAATCCGCTATACATTTGGCTTTTAGCCTAAATAAACATACACTCATTCATAAAAAAGGAGAAAAAACATGCAATTTTTGGAGGAATTAAGTTGGCGCGGATTGGTGCAGGATATTATGCCGGGTACCGAAGAACAATTAAAGAAAGAACGTACAAGCGGGTATATCGGCTTCGATCCAACCTCCGACTCCTTGCATATTGGTAGTTTGGTACCCATTATCTTGTTAATGCATTTGCAAAAAGCAGGTCATCAACCGATTGCGTTGGTGGGAGGTGCTACGGGTATGGTAGGCGATCCATCCGGAAAATCGGCCGAACGCAATATGCTTTCTGAAGAACAAATTCTGCACAATATCGAAGGCATGAAAAAACAGCTGTCTAAGTTTTTACGTTTTGATGAAGGTGGCGACAATGCAGCGATTTTGGTGAATAATTATGATTGGTTCAAAGGAATGAGCTTTTTACAGTTTATCCGCGATGTAGGAAAACACATCAGCGTAAACTATATGATGGCTAAAGACTCGGTGCAAAAACGCTTAGAAACAGGCATGAGTTTTACAGAATTTAGTTATCAGCTTGTACAAGGCTATGACTTTTACTACCTCAACCAATATCATGGGGTGAAGTTGCAAATGGGTGGTTCTGATCAATGGGGCAATATTGTTACCGGAACCGAACTCATTCGTCGTAAATCGGGTGGCGAAGCGTTTGCATTTACCGCGCCGTTAATCAAAAAAGCCGATGGAGGCAAGTTTGGAAAAACCGAATCGGGCAATGTTTGGCTCGATGCTGCTAAAACCTCCCCGTATAAATTCTATCAGTTTTGGCTTAATGTGAGTGATGCAGATGCTGAAAGCTATATCAAGATTTTTACCTTTTTACCCAAGACCGACATTGAAGCGCTGATTGCCGAACATCAGAACGCCCCTCATCTGCGTTTGTTGCAGAAAAAATTAGCGCAAGAAATAACAACCCTCGTGCATTCGGCCGACGATTATGCCTTTGCGGTAAAGGCTTCTGAAATCTTATTTAGCGAACATACAGCCGATGCTCTGCGTGCCCTCGACGAAAAACAATTGCTCGACATTATGGAGGGTGTGCCCACCTATTCGATATCACATGCAGAACTACAGGCTGGAATTCCGATTGTTGAGTTGTTAGCAGGCACAGGAATATTGGCATCGAAAAGTGAAGCTCGTAAATTGTTACAAGCCGGCGGCATCGGGATCAATAAAGAAAAAGTTGCAGATACCGATGCACTGGTGAGCTCTTCTGCCTTACTAAATCAGAAATATATCTTGGTTCAAAAAGGGAAGAAGAATTACTATCTTCTCATTGCTTCCTAATCAAATGCTTACAATCGGACTCCTGTCGGATACCCATGCTACACTGCCGCCGAGGGTGTTGACTCACTTTCAGGAGGTGGATGAAATTTGGCATGCCGGCGATATCGGCTCTATTGCGGTGGCTGATCAACTCGAAGCCTTTAAACCTTTACGCATGGTGTATGGCAATATCGATGGAGCTGAACTTCGTATTCGGTATCCAGAGCATCTGGTGTTTACCCTTGAAAAGGTAAAAATTTTGATGATGCATATTGGTGGCTACCCACCTCGATATAATCCTGAGGCTAAAAAATTATTAGACCTCTATCGCCCCGATATCTTCATCTGCGGGCATTCGCATATCCTGAAAGTAATGCCCGATGCGCAGCGCAATTTGTTACATATCAATCCCGGCGCTTGTGGTCATTCGGGCTGGCATAAGAAAAATACGATACTGCGGTTTCATGTCGATAATGATAGACTGCGCGATTTAGAAGTCATAGAATGGGACCGCTCGGCTAGAGAATAAATATCTCTATTTATGAGAAGGATGGAAGTCGCTAATCATCCCCAGAAGAAATGACTGCCCATAATTCATGTTCTTCCTCCTTTAACCAATCAATTCTTGTCTATATTTGTGCTCATGCAATACCTCGACGGCAAGCTGGTTTCCCAGCATATCAAACAAGAAATCCGCAATGAAGTAGATCAGCTCAAAGCAGCCGGCCATCGTGCCCCTCATCTCGCTGCTATTTTGGTGGGCGATAATCCTGCCAGTCAGGCCTATGTTGCTTCAAAAGTAAAAACTTGTGCCGAATTGGGTTTCGAATCTACTTTGGTTCGACTTGATGCGGATACCGATGAAGCTAGTTTATTATCACGCATTCAACATTTTAACGAAGATCCATACGTAGATGGCATCTTGGTGCAGCTTCCCTTGCCTTCTCATATTTCAGAAAATCGAGTTATAGAAAGCATTGCGGTTGACAAAGATGTGGATGGATTTCATCCCGAAAACCAAGGGAACTTGATGTTAGGATTACCTTGTTTTATTCCAGCAACTCCTTATGGAATCATGCTAATGCTAGCTCATTATGGCATTAAAACCAGTGGTATGCATGCTGTAGTGATTGGTCGCAGTAATATTGTAGGCACTCCCATGAGTTTGTTGCTA
>JBEISB010000244.1:0-2461 GCA_040375635.1 Chitinophagaceae bacterium
CCTCAAATACAAAAATCAAACTACGGCCGGCGAATTATTAGGAAAACGAATGGGCTACCTCTTACAATCATCGTCGTGGATGAGCAGCATTGACATTTTATTACCCGTCCCCTTAGCGAAAGCCAAATTATCATTACGAGGTTATAACCAAAGTGAACACATCGCACGAGGCATTCACGAAATATGGCCGATACCCATCGATACCACCTCGGTGATACGGAATAAAAATACAAAGAGTCAAACCACCATGACCATCACAGAACGCATAGAAAACATGAAAAATGCATTCACCATAATCGATCCAGAAAAACTTCGAAATAAACATGTGTTGCTGATTGATGATGTTATGACAACAGGGGCTACCCTCGAATCCCTTTCCCAATGTTTACTCAGCACCATCTCGCTTAAACTTAGCATTCTCACCGTTGCCTATGCAATAGATTGAGGCTGATTTGCGTTACCTTTGCCAGCATGAAGGCTTCTTATTTCACACAAAGCAACTCCCCTGTCTTAATTCTTGGCACGGCGCTATTATTAGCCATAACCACGCTCATCGGATTTAGCTCTTGCCAAAAAGAAAAGTGGGTAACGAGTGGTGGCGACCTTCGATTTTCTACCGATACTTTACGTTTTGACACAGTATTTACCGCTACAGGCAGTGTAACCCGCTCTTTTAAAATTTACAATCCCAATCCTAAAAATATTCGAATAGACCGTATTAACCTCGCCGCTGGTTCGCAGTCGCCATACCGCATGAATATTGATGGAGAACCGACTAAAGATATTCAGCAGGTTGAAATTGCCGCTGGCGATAGTATCTACGTATTTGTAGCGATTACAATCAATCCAACATCAGGCAATAATCCATTTTTAGTAAACGATGCCGTGCAAGTAACCCTAAATGGGAATATGCGACAAGTTCCATTGGAAGCTTATGGACAAGATGCTCACTATATAGCAGACTCGGTGTTGAGTACCCAAACTTGGATTAATGACAAGCCCTATGTTATAGTTCACTCGGCATTAGTAGATACCAATCAAACGCTAACGATTCAAAAAGGATGCAGAATTTACATGCATCAAGACTCAAAACTTTATGTCGCCGGAACCTTAAATGTGTATGGCACCAAAGCAGACAGTGTAATTTTTCAAGGCGACCGGTTAGATCGCGACTACTTTGGTTATAAAGATTATCCCGGCGAATGGAGAGGTATTGATTTTTTGGGAAGTAGTACGCATAACAGTATTAACTATGCCATTATTAAAAACGGAGGCCTAACGGATGCAACGATCTTAGTTCGCCCCGCCGACTTTATTGACGTCAATAACCCGAACCTCTTGTTGCGCAATTGCATTATCGCTAACTCCGCCGGATATGGCATATTAGCAGGGCATTCTCATGTGCAGGCAATAAATTGTTTAATCCATACTTGTGCCACTCAAAATTTGGCTGTTTTAGAAGGAGGTTTATACAACTTTCAATTCTGCACTTTAGCTACTTATGGCAGCACGGTCATCAATCATGCTAACCAGCCTACTATGGCCTTACTCAATTATAGAGACACCAGCTTAACAGCCTATATTGGCAACGACCTCGAGGCCCATTTTACTAACTGTGTGATTTATGGCCCACTCGACGACGAATTCGTTTGTGGTAAAAAAACAGAATGGATGTATAATATTCATTTCACGAACTGTCTACTCAAACGAAAAACAGATATAACTCCTTTTGCAATAATCACAAATACAATCTTCAATACAGATCCCGCATTTACCGAATATTATAAATGGGACTTCCATCCGCAGCCTAGTTCCCCATTAAAAGCTGCAGGCATAGGTGTGGCCGGCATTTTAGACGACCTTGACGGTGTAACCCGCCCATCAGTTCCTAGTATTGGCTGTTACGAAGTGCAATAATTAATTGGGATATACCGCATAAATAAAATTCGAAACGTTAGATTCGATGAGCGGAGAATCGAGTAGATCAACATTCCCATCTCCATTGATATCGGTAGGTAAATAACCATAGGCAAACATCGAAATATCATTTTCTACTGTCATCAAGTCTATCAAATCAATATTATCATCGGCATTGATTTCCCCGCTATACAAACCATAATACATGCTATCGAGGGGAGCTACATTATAGGCAAATACCTGCGAAGGATCTGTTGTTAAATCGAGTACCGACGAATTGCCAAACCATATCGGCTCTGATGTCCAGGTTTGTATTGTATTCCGATGTTTTATGGCCAAATAATAATAATCCGGATTGGCCATGAAGGCTACGCTTAGAGATCCATCACGCTGTAATGCCCCACGCGCCGAGGCAATCATTGAATTTGGATGACCGACCTCATGCAATTCAACATCAACAGAGTCGCAAATCATGGTATCTGCAGTCACTCCTTGATTGGATAATACGGGACTCATGAATCCCGAACCTACATAATACCCCTGC
>JBEISB010000005.1:0-36892 GCA_040375635.1 Chitinophagaceae bacterium
AAAATAACTAAGCGTCTTTTTTGTTATCAGCGCACTCCCTTTTATCATCGGGGTTGCGTCGCACACTTCGGCGACAGTAAGTAAGGCATCGGCTGCAGCCAATCCATAATGGTAATCACTACAGTTTGCTCTTTCTGTTTGCAAGCCTTACCTTCGCAATTCAAAGTAAAGTATATGCGTATTCATAAAGAAGGTTGGATGTATTGCGTGGTTGCCACGGTATTGTTTGTTTTGTTTGTCATGGGTATCAATGCCTTGTTTGCTTCTTACCCAATCATCCGATTCCCGTTATTACTAGCAGGAGGTTTGCTTTGGTTTTGGGTATTTTGGTTTTTTCGTATTCCCAATCGTACGCTTACGGTTGGCGATAGTCTCATCATCTCCCCTTGTGATGGGAAAGTGGTGGTGATAGAAGAAACTACTGAGACAGAATATTTTAATGATCGCCGCATACAGGTTTCTATTTTTATGTCGCCCTTAAATGTGCATGTCAATCGTTATCCTATGGCGGGCGAAGTACAATATGTAAAATACCATAAAGGAAAGTTTTTAGTGGCTTGGCATCCGAAATCAAGCACCGAGAACGAAAGAAGTACAATCGTCGTAAAAAATAATAAAGCCGAAATCTTACTTCGTCAAATTGCAGGTGCTGTTGCGCGCCGTATTGTTACCTATTCGAAAGAAAACGATATCGTAAAACAAAACGACGAATTAGGGTTTATTAAATTCGGTTCGCGCGTCGATATCTTTTTGCCATTGGGTACTAAAATCAATACGAAAATCGGTGAGGTCGTAGAAGGCGGTGTTAGCTTAATTGCCACGGTATAGTTCTTATGTCAACCCGCGAAGAAAAATTAGCGCAGAGCCGTTGTCGTTTTTTTGACGATGGTATCATATCGGGCCTCAAAGCAAAACGAAAGCTTGGGGCTTTGCTCAGTCAAATCATCTGGCATTACAGCAAAACAAGCAGTTTTCTATCGTACACTTTTGTGAGCGATGAGGCCTTGTACCAAATGAATCTTCAGTATCTGCAACACGATACCTATACGGATATCATTACCTTTAATCTTAGCGAAAGCAATCAACTTCCCTTAATAGGCGATGTATACATAAGTGTAGAACGAGTTCGCGACAATGCCCGCCAGCTAGAGGTTCCGTATGCACAAGAATTATTGCGGGTAATTATACATGGCACCTTGCACTTGGCAGGCTTTGACGATAAAACCAAGGCACAAAAAGAAGAAATGCGCCGATTAGAAAGCCATTGGATGAAAAAGTACGTATCCGGCCACTAAGGTTTATATTTGCCAGCATAATAGGCTTATCTGCATGAGTTTAAAAAATAACTACGTGGCCATCATGGCTGGCGGCATTGGAAGTCGTTTTTGGCCCGAAAGCCGCAACGATCATCCCAAACAATTTCTCGACATCTTGGGCACGGGTAAATCGCTCATTCAATGGACCTACGAAAGGTTCAAGAATATCTGTCCGAAGGAAAATATCTTCATCATTACTAACGAAGTTTATATTCCTACATTAAAGCAGCAATTGCCCGACCTTACCGATAATAATATTCTTAGCGAACCTTCGCGAAAAAATACAGCTCCTTGTGCAGCCTATATTGCCCATAAGTTGTACGCACTCAATCCGGATGCCAACATTATTATGAGTCCGGCCGACCATCTCATTTTTGATGAGCGTAAATTTGAACGGGATATCATAGACTCGCTCGACTTCGTAAGTAAAAATGAGGTATTGGTTACTTTAGGGATTAAGCCTACTCGACCTGATACCGGTTACGGATATATTCAGTTTGATACAACCAAAAAGAACGATAACTTTTATCAGGTACGCACCTTCACCGAAAAGCCTTCGCATGAGTTGGCCGAAACCTTTGTGCGTAGTGGCGACTTTTTATGGAACGCAGGTATTTTTGTATGGAATGTAAAAACCATACTGCAGGTAATGGCAAACTATTTGCCCGAAATGAATGATGTGTTTTTACAAGTCAAAACATACAATACGCCTGACGAACATAGTGATATCGAAAAGGTATATCCACAATGCACCAATATCTCTATCGATTATGGTATCATGGAGAAAGCTAAAAATGTACATGTGATTCCTTCTTACTTTGGTTGGTGCGATCTCGGGACATGGAATAGCGCCTACGATAATTCTGAAAAAGATTATTTAGGCAATGCTGTGTATGGAAAAAATGTGATGATTATCGATGCCTCGCAGTGTATGATTAAAGCGCCCGATAAAAAGTTGCTGGTTGTACAAGGTCTCGAAAATTTTATTGTTGTAGACACAGATGATGTTTTGTTGATTTGCGAACGAAATCGCGAGCAACAAATCAAAGATTATGTAGCTGAAGTACGTCGCAATAAGGGCGATAAATTTCTCTAAAAAACAAAGTCAATCGCCCTATGAAAATAGATATCTTGTACGAAGATGATCACTATATTATCGTCAATAAACCCAGCGGAACTTTGTCTATTCCCGATCGCCACAATGAGGAATTACCTTCTGTTTTAGGATGGCTTCGCAGACTGTATACTAATGTTTTCGTTGTGCACCGTATCGATAAAGAAACTAGTGGTGTACTCTGTTTTACCAAAGATGCCGAAACCCATAAATATACTTCGCAGCTGTTCGAACAGCGTAAGATGAAGAAGCTCTATCTGGGCATCGTACATGGTACCTTGCAAGACCCGAAAGGAACTATCGATGCACCCATCATGGAACATCCGGTGATAAAAGGTAAAATGATCATTCATCAAAAACAAGGCAAGCCCAGCAGAACCGATTATGAGGTGATAGAATCATTGGGTATGTATTCCTTATTGCAGTTTGATATCTTAACGGGTCGTACTCATCAAATTCGCATACACATGCAGCAAATTGGTCATCCCATTGTTTGTGATCCCTTGTACGGCAAATCCGATCCGGTGTTTATTTCAGAATTGAAGTCGAGGTATAAACTATCGAAAAACGAAGAGGAAGAAAGACCCATTTTGAGCCGTATGGCCTTGCATGCAGCTCGCTTGCAGTTTATGGGTTTACAAGAGCAGGCTATCAATATAGAGGCACCATTACCAAAAGATATGCAGGCCATGTTGAATCAGTGCCGTAAATGGTTAAAAAAATAAATGACAAGCTTGTATCTTCGGAGAGTAAGAGATTGCAGGGATGGTATAGAAAAATTTCTGTAACTCTGTATCCTCTTCACGATATCTATATGCTGAGTCTATGAGCGAGCAAATCCTTCTTCATCATCTTGTTGATATCATCAACAAAAAAATAGTTCCGGCAGAGATTCGTGTCCGTCACGGAAAGATTACCTCTATTACCGAAACCAACGAACTCTGCTCACAATTTATCCTGCCCGGATTTATCGATGCCCATATTCATATCGAGAGCTCTATGTTGCTGCCGTCAGCCTTTGCCCGTATTGCTGTTACACATGGAACGGTGGCTACTGTTAGTGATCCCCACGAAATCGCAAATGTTTGTGGGGTAAAGGGCGTCGAGTACATGTTGAATAATGCCCGAAAGGTTCCGTTCAAGTTTCATTTTGGTGCGCCATCTTGTGTGCCGGCAACAAGCTTCGAAACAGCTGGTGCGGTTATTAATGCTAAGGCTATTGATGAACTCTTAGCGCGTGAGGATATTTATTTTCTTTCTGAGATGATGAATTACCCCGGCGTATTATTCGGCGATGATGAGGTTATGACTAAAATTGCGCACGCCAAAAAGCACAATAAGCCTGTTGATGGTCATGCGCCAGGATTGCGAGGCGACAGAGCCAAACAATATATCGAAGCCGGTATCAGCACCGATCACGAGTGTTTTACGGCCGACGAAGCACTTGATAAATTGCAGTATGGCATGAAAATTTTAATTCGGGAAGGGAGTGCTGCCAAAAATTTTGAAGCCCTCATTGGTTTGCTGCCCGATTACGAAAACGAAATGATGTTTTGTTGCGACGATAAGCATCCCGACGAGTTATTGCTACATCATATCAATCATCATGTAGTAAGGGCTATTGCCAAAGGGATTGATGTATTTGCAGTATTGAAAGCAGCTTGTGTGAATCCGGTAATTCATTATCATTTGCCGGTGGGTTTATTACGCGTGGGTGATCCTGCCGATTTTATTGTGGTGGATGATCTCACTTCATTTCGTATTCAAAAGACAGTCATACAAGGAGAAACGGTATTCGAAAATGGCATCAGTCATATTCCGATCATCAGCGAAGCGCCGATTCATTCATTTACTTGTCTACCTAAAACCATCAGTGATTTTGCCGTTCCATGTCAGCAGGGCCCTATTACATTACGGGTTATTGAGGCACTCGAAGGACAATTAATCACGCGTACTCATTACCATAATACCGAAACTAAAAATGGGTTTATAGAATCTGATATCGACAATGACATTTTAAAAATCGTTGTCGTTAATCGCTATCAACAAACGCCTGTTGCCAAAGCCTTTATCAAAAATTTTGGTTTACAACGGGGTGCCTTAGCAAGCACTGTGGCCCATGATAGTCATAATATTATTTGTGTAGGTGTGGATGACGCCGATATCTGTGCAGCTGTTAATGCTTTAATCGAATGTGAAGGAGGAATTGTAGGGGTTGACGGCGATGATAAGTTGATTATGCCATTACCGGTAGCCGGTTTAATGAGCACAGAAACAGCCGAAAGGGTTGCGCAACAATATGCTGCTGCTGATAAAAAAGCAAAAGAGCTAGGATCGAAATTGACAGCACCTTATATGACCTTATCGTTTATGGCTTTATTAGTGATTCCTCAACTTAAGCTTAGCGACCGCGGACTTTTTGATGGCGAGAAATTTGCATTTACAGATTTATTTTACATTTGATACATGAAAAAAGTAGCATTTCTTATTTCTCTTTTTTTCTCGATATCCTCTTACGCTCAACTTCCAGAAACCTCTATTTACTTGCTAGATGTATTGCGGGCGCAAGATGGGTTTCATTTCTCTACACCACGGTGTATTGCCGGTCCCGGAGGATATAATAATCAACCTTGGTTTACGCCCGACGAGAAATACATGCTTTATATTCATTCGGTAGACTCCATCAATACGGAGATATATCGCTATGATGTAGAAAAGAAAAAGAGCAGACGACTTACGCATACACCCGAGGCGGAATACTCACCTCGTTATTCTCCGAATGAGGATCGCATTACTTGTGTTCGTGTTGAAAAAGATCGTATAGCCCAACGAATGGGTGTTTATCATCTGAATGGACGAAAGCCGGGGGTAATTTTACCCGGTTTACAAAAGCTCGGTTATTACGAATGGTTAAATGGTAATGAATTTTTATCGTTCGAATTACCAGAGCCCTTTTCGTTGGTAAAACATAATCTAGCGAATCATCGAAGCGATACTTTATGTCAGGCTATAGGTAGAACCTTTGCGTATGTTCGTACAAAAAATAGAATTTTATACATCGATAAAACAGATTCTGCGCATTGGGTTATGCGAACCATTGCTCCCGAAAATTTACGCACCTCACGAAAAGGGTATAAAGTAGAGAATCCTTTTTTTACTGAAATTTTTCCGGGCGAAGAAGATTTCTGTGTACTCCGTGATGGTTCTTTATTGATGGCGCATGAGGGGATTTTATATATCAAGCGAAATCCATTTCGGCATCCGGAAGAAAAATGGAAAGAGCTACTTGACTTGAAGACTTATGGAATGGCAAAATGTTATCGTCTTGCCATCTCACCCGACAATAGACAATTGGCGATAGTGGTCTATTCCGGCACAAAGCCTTAAGTTATTGCGTGGGTAGGCCCTCTATGTTTACACCTAATACTTCAGCAGCATGCCG
The DNA here is from genome assembly GCA_040375635.1 of Chitinophagaceae bacterium. Taxonomy (GTDB): domain Bacteria; phylum Bacteroidota; class Bacteroidia; order Chitinophagales; family Chitinophagaceae; genus OLB11. The sequence goes on from JBEISB010000005.1 coordinate 5,873, forward strand.
GCAGATTTTTTCTTCGACCTCCAGCAAGCTTATTTTATGACCTAATTCTTTTTCCATACTGGTGACCTGCTTATGTTGAATTCCGCAAGGGATAATCAATTCGAAATAAGATAGATCGGTGTTTACATTCAAAGCAAATCCATGCATAGTAATCCATCGACTTGTACGCACACCCATAGCACAAATTTTACGAGCCTTATGCGGAATGGCGGTATCGATCCAAACGCCTGTCTCGCCTTCGCTGCGCTCGCTCTCAATTCCATATTCGGCTAAGGTGCGAATGATAATTTCTTCGAGATTACGCATGTATAGAACGATATCGGGCTTGAGTCGCTCCAAATCAATAATGGGATAACCCACGATTTGCCCGGGGCCATGATAGGTGATATCGCCACCTCGATTGGTTTTAAAGAATTCTATACCCTTATCTATCAGGTATTGATTATTCACCAACAAATTCTCTATAGCCCCACTTTTGCCTAAGGTAAAGACAGGATTGTGTTCGCAGAGTATGAAATGATTCTTAGTAAGTTCAGCCTCCGAAACATTGCCAGCTAGTTCTTTAGTTCGATTTGATTTTTTGATGTCCAGATTTTCTTGCAATAATGATTCTTGTTTATCCCAAGCTTCTTGATAAGCAATTCGGCCCCAATGCTGGTAATCCATCGATAATAAGTTCATGGCGCAAATATAGGCAGAAGCCATGGCCTGTATCATAGATTTATCGGCTCTCTGCAAAATCGGTTAATGTTAAGAAAAATAAAATCAACACATGGTTTATGGAATCTCTCTGCAGATTCCATCGAAGCCCGATTAAAAAATATATTATTATGAAAACCACACTATCTTCTCTGCTTCTTATAGCAGGCATCAGCAGCATCGTACTGCTTTCTTCCTTTTATCGTTCATGCGATAATCCATCTACTACTGAGTCTGATGATCGTAAAGAGCGAGGTCCAATATCCATGCGAAGTGCATTTGAGAATCCCTATTACACAAGCAACGATAGAGTGGGCCATTTTTATGCCGAAGTAAAATCGGGCGAGGCTAACGAACATGAAACGCAACGTGCGCCCATGAACTTATCAGTAGTGATAGACCGCAGTGGTTCTATGGCCGGCGAAAAAATCAGAAATGCCCGTTTGGCTGCTTGCTTTTTAGTTGACCAACTCAACGAAAATGATATTTTGTCGATAGTGATTTATGATGGCTCGGTAGATGTGCTGCAATCGGCTATTCATGTAAGCAATCGCAGTGCGATTAAGGCTAAAATCAATCAAATTATCGACAGAGGGGGTACCAATTTAATGGGTGGCGCTGCCGAAGGATATGCGCAAGTGAAACGAAACTATCGAAGTCAGTATATTAATCGAGTATTATTACTCAGCGATGGACTCGCCAATGAAGGAATTACAGATCCATCACAAATTCGAAATATCGTTCGCAGCAAAAGCATGAACGAAGATATCACCCTATCGACTTTTGGAGTGGGAAGAGACTATAACGAAGATCTTATGACAGCCATGGCAGAAAATGGAAATGGGAATTATTATTTTATAGACAATTCCGAAAAAATCAGTTCTATTTTTGAGAAGGAGCTACAGGGATTGAGTACAGTGGTTGCCCGTAATACTGTATTGGATATACAAATTCCCGACCATGTAACTATCGAAAAAGTATATGGGAGTAAGTATGTTCAAGAAGGTCGTACACTCAGGATCCGTTTCAATACTTTATTCTCGAATGAAACCAAAGGAATCTTGATTCGTTACCGAGTAGATCCAGCTTCTAATACACCGGTAAATTTCTATAGCAACTTATCGTATGTTAATCAAGAGAGAAAACAAGCAATCAACTTGCAAAATCGCAGCGACTTTACCAATAATAAAGAGCTCTATACTGAGAACTTTAATGCCTGGGTAAGTACACAGGTAACCGCCTACGAATCGAATGAAATATTAGAATCGGCTATGCGCGAAGTAGATAGAGGTCATTATGATGAGGCGAAAAAATTAGTAAAACAAAACGAAAGTTATATTCAATCGAAACCTGCAGCTGTGCGTAATGCGCCAGAAGTAAAAAGTGCCTCTGCTGTAAATGCCAGCTATCATTCGAAAATAGAAAATGTAGAAGAAATGCCTGCTGAGGATGTAAAATATTTGCAGAAAGATACCAAGAGCAGTAATTATTTATTGCGCAACAAAAAGTAATCACCTAGATAGGGAGAAAGCCTGCTGATTTAGATTGGCAGGCTTTTTTGTAGCCCTTAACATCCGCTCATTGTCATACATATCTTTTCGTAATTCAGTGTCCCACTCATCCTCAGCAAATAGAGCCTTTGTTTCAGCAGCAAATTGTTGGTTTGCTTCTACAAATACGCTTCCCTTTGTTTTGAGGTGTGTCGTCGAAAAAGCAGCTATTGCTTTATAAAATTGTAAGGGATCATGATTGGTGACAAACAATGCGCTATGAGGTTCGTATTGCAAAACGCGAGGCGACATTTCTTGTTTCTCGGCTTCACTGATATAGGGTGGATTGCTTACGATGATATCATATTGCGGAAGTGCATCGGCTTGGCTTGATAAAATATCTACTTCGAGAAAGGTAACGCGCGCTTGCAGTCGTTCGGCATTTTGTTGGGCCACTTGTAATGCAGCGCTGCTAATATCGATTGCACTCACAAGGAAAGCGGGGTTTTTTTTCTGCAAGGCGATGGCTATACATCCACTACCCGTTCCAATATCCAATATATTTATAGGGTGTGTGTAATGCTGTTTGCAATGTGAAAGAACCCAGTTTACCAATTCTTCGGTTTCGGGACGAGGAATCAACACCGATTCATTGACTCGAAAGGGCAACCCAGCAAACCATTCTGTTTCTGTTATGTACTGAATGGGACGTTGGTTTTTTAGTTCGGATAGTGCTTTACGCATCTGGGTTTCGTCTATGTCGATATCTGCATCTGATAAGATATCGATACGGCTGCGTGAACTAAAAGCTTCTACCAGTCGTATAAAAATCTCACGCCCTTCGCGTTCATCAATCATTCCATGCGTTTCTTGCCGAAACAAGAGGCGGGCGTCTTTGAGTTTCATTTCGGCAAAGTAAGAAAAAATACTACTTTCAATTTTATTTAATTCGTATGAAAAAAGGTTTGTGGATTGGCGGATTGATTTCGCTGACTTGTGTGGGCTTATCATGTATCAAAGGAAGAATACCTTCGGAGACTGTGATTCCGGAGTCGCGCATTGATTCTGGGTTTTTGCAATATTTTCGGCAAAGCAGCGGACTCATAGCGGGAGAGGGTACGCGTTCTATTTCATTGGCTGACGGACGAACCTTATGGCTATTTGGTCAAAGTCACTTGAATGATTTTAATGCCAGCAACCAAATGATGAATTGTGCACCCAATGCCCATAATGCTGCCATGATAAGCGATGCTGCTTTTGTGATGCAAACGCTAAACAATAGCAATGCCGATTTTATTCCGTCGAATGAAAATGGATATTGGTTTAGTCCTTTACATGGCTATCAGTATAATGACACCGTTTTTATTTTTGCGAAAAAAGAAGGGGGTGCATCGTTAAATACCCGCACCTATGTAGCTAAATTTCATTTTCCGGATTTGCAATTAGCCCAAATCGATTCGTTTTATCTGAATAATACCTTGTATGGTTATACGGCGTATACCGATACATCCCTTGGATTTTGTTTTGTGTACGGATTGTATCATCCCGATTCGGTGGCCGACAACGCTTTGTTTGTTGCTCGTTTTCCGATGAATGACATTCATAAGAAATGGCAATATTATGCCAATAACGATTGGGTAGATGCTTCTTCTTCTGCGCAAGTAATTACCAAAGTTCCGGGTGAAAATTTCTCGGTTCGTAAAATCAAAAAGCGTTACATCTTACTTACGCAAACGGCGGGTAAATCATGTAATCAAGGCAATGAAATCTATTGTCAATCAGCGGCAAATCCTTGGGGTACTTTTTTAAACTATCATTTAGTGCATCGTGTTGGCGACAGTTTAAGTTTTACAACGCCGGTCACTTATGGCGTATGTCTGCATCCTCAATTTCTGAATGCAAATAACGAAGCCTTGATTACCTATTCTATTTCGGGGTATGGAACCTGTATCCCTACTTGCAGTGGGGGCTATGATAATCCCGATTATTACCGGGTTCGCACCGTGCGCATTCCGCTAAAGAAGTTAGATGTAGGTTTCTAGCTTATCAACGAAGTAAATCAGAAGGAGATATACCTTGACCTTGCGATTACCATTTTTTGATATCTGATTTCAGGGCATAAAAAAAGAGCGATTCAAACGAATCGCTCTTTTTACTTTTTACTATTCAGTATTATTCTTTTACGAACTTACGGGTAATCATCCCTTTGTCTGAATTAATTTTCACTGCATAAACACCATTAGCAAAAGTTGCTACAGGTACTTTGCATGTTTCTTCACGAACATTGTTCATTTGTTTGCTGAATACTACATGTCCTGCGATATCGATTACTTCGATACTCACATGAGCAGGCCCACTGATAAACTTCATAGCAATATTAGCAATATCAGAAGCCGGACTTGGGAATACAGTCACTAAACCATCATTGCTGTTCAGGATATTGCTAGTACCTAATGGTAATTCAACCTGATTGCAAATCGAAAGGGTATCGGCACCTAAAGTAAAGATGTCGGCGATATCAACTTGTTGTAAAATTTGGAAGTTAGCATACTCTGGTTCGTAGATATCATCATTTTGCATGATAGTTCCCGGCTCAATATCCGCCTGACAAAGAATAGGTAATTTTGTACCGCTGATCAACTCTGGCGTAGAGATGAATGCTTCTTCGAAATGGGCTGTACGACTGGCGTTAACCGGGAAAGTCCAACTTAAACCATTGTCTTGAGAGCCTACAACCAATACATCACGATAAGGTTGTCCTTCGAGAGAAGAAGAACCAAACCAGTAAGGATGAACGCCATCATCAACAGTGGTATCGTTATCCATAACACATGAATACGCAATCAATACTTTTTTGGGGTGAACCAGGTACAATACTGATGCTAGGTTGTGTAATTAATCCAATAGAATTATAAGCAGCATCAGGAACACCTGTAGCACCTGTATAATTATCTCCGAAGTCTACGCTTCCTGATTGATCGCAATCGTGCCATCCGTCAAAGATATCATCTACCAATACTAATGAATCGGCACCAGCGGAATATCCATGATAGTAAACTAAACGAGAAGTAAGGGCGAAATAGCTATAACCAGCGCTAGTGCCATCTTTCAATACACGAAGTATAGGGAAAGCAGCATGTACATCACCATTGGCATCTAAAGCCATAGAGAAGGAGCCATCATTAGCGAAGATGGTATCTACTCCAACACCATTTGATGGATCGTCGGTTGGAACCGAAGCAGCGAAATTGAAATTATCGATTGGAAAATCCCAAACTACTTTTTTCGACCAGGTAGCCCCGTTATCTGTAGATTTCAACAAGGTAAGGTCTGTACCCATATCTCCGAAGAGGATAGCTACATTACTTCCGTTGGCTGAAATCGCGTATGAGTTACCACCACCGCGGTAGTGACCTACGCTATCAATCAATGGCATTGGAATCATATTGTCTATCCAAGTAGCACCATTGTCGTTAGAACGAGCAAAGAAATACCCATTGCGGATACCATTGGTGTGGATGTTTGAATCAGAAGGACTTGCCACTACATACATCCAATTTCCGGCTGTAGCTGTATGTGGCCAGATTGGGGCATTACCATTGGCCGTAGACAAAACGCTACCTGTCCAGGTTGTACCCGATTTTTTGCTGATATATAACTGATTGGCAGCAGCATCATGCGCGATATAATTTTCGTTACCTGAACCATCGCGAACAATACCTCCAAAACCTGTACGTACCGATTCGATACGACTAGTAGGCTGTGCTGTCCAAGCGGTACCATCAAAATGCGCATATCCAGTTCCCCGGTCTGCGTAAGTTGAAGTTGCCGTTACCCCTGTCTCAGAAGAAAAAGTCCAAGCACAGCTGAGCTGATTTCCGGGTCCTTGCAATACACGACGCTGCATAGAGCCATTGGTTTGTAAATCATAAGTCGTTTTACCAACGGCTTCTTTGGTACCGTAGCTGCTACCCGCTTGGAATGGGTCGCGAGTTTTAGACGCGTTTGTGTTCGACGGACCCGAATAAGTTTTGTCTTGTACAACTTTTCTGGAAGCCTTCCGGACAACAGCATTCGGATTGGTTACTTGTTGGGCTACTGCACCGAAAAAGGCCGATGCACCCAGAAACAACAATGTAAATTTCTTCATTTTTGTAAATTTTTAGTAAATTAATGGAATAGTCAAATGTAGCAGAATTTTTCTGTTTTCGCCAAATTATTATCAAAGAATCAAATGAAAAATATCGTCTGCAATCCCCTACATTTGCCATATGTCGTGTAGTCCAGTCAATGTTACAGAAACACAGCCCAGACTAAAAAAGCCAGATTGGCTTCGGGTAAAACTGCCTATTGGCGAAAATTATAAACATGTTCGTGGATTGGTAGATCAACATAAGTTGCATACCATCTGCGAAAGCGGGAATTGTCCTAATATGGGCGAATGCTGGGGCGAAGGAACGGCAACCTTTATGATTTTAGGCAATACATGTACCCGCTCTTGTGGTTTTTGTGCGGTAGCAACAGGGCGGCCCGATCTGCTCGATTGGGACGAACCGCAGCGTGTAGCCGAAGCGATTTATCTCATGAAAGTAAAACATGCTGTTCTCACAAGTGTTGACCGTGATGAGCTCAAGGATGGAGGTTCGATTATTTGGGCCAATACGGTAAACGCTGTTCGTGCTTTAAGTCCGCAAACCACCCTCGAAACCCTTATCCCTGATTTTAAAGGGGAGAAAGAGAACATTCAGCGAATTGTAGAGGTAAAGCCGGAGGTGGTTTCGCACAATATTGAAACCGTTGAACGACTTACCCGTCAGGTGCGCATTCAGGCTAAGTATCATCGCAGTATGGAGGTGATAAGAACCTTAAAGCAAGGGGGTATGCGTACCAAGAGTGGTATTATGCTCGGTCTTGGCGAGAGAAAAGAGGAGGTGATTCAAACCTTGCAAGACTTGCGCGATAATGGTTGTGATGTGGTAACTATCGGGCAATATTTACAGCCTACTGTTAAGCATTTACGGGTAGATCGATTTGTACATCCCGATGAATTTGCTGAGTACAAAGAAATCGGTTATTCCATTGGCCTCGATCATGTAGAAAGTGGCCCCTTAGTGCGTTCGTCTTATCATTCCGAAAAGCACTTGTTTAGCGGACGACCTGCTGCGGTATAAGCGCCCTGCTATTCGAGTAAGGTCAAATTAATTTCACTCCTTGTGGGGTACTACCTACTTTTTTCTGGGGCGTGTCCCTTCGGGCCGTGCTATCCGTTACAAGTCCTCGCTCGTGCCTCGCTGCGGGCTTTCACTGCTATCACTCACGCAAATCAAAAACCACTTCATAGAATTTCATTATCGATTCAGGCTTGCTGATGGGTATGATATACCTTTCATTACAGCACAAAAAGGGATATCGCTACTTCTGAAAGAAGTCTATCATATCCGAGAGTTTTTGTTTCAATTCTTTTCGGTCTACAATAAAATCGAGGAAACCATGTTCTAGTAAAAATTCAGAACGTTGAAATCCATCGGGTAAATCTTTCTTGATGGTTTCTTTGATAACCCTTGGACCGGCAAAGCCAATCAGGGCGTTCGGTTCGGCAATATTTACATCACCTAACATAGCATACGAAGCCGTTACCCCACCCGTTGTTGGGTCCGTCATAAGAGATATATAAGGGAGTCCGGCTTTCGATAGCAAAGTAAGTTTGGCTGAAGTTTTGGCCATTTGCATGAGAGAGAATGCACTCTCCATCATACGGGCACCTCCCGATTTAGAGATAATCATAAAAGGCAATTTATGCTCGATGGCATAGTCTATAGCCCTTGAAATTTTTTCGCCTACCACGCTTCCCATACTACCACCTATGAAGCTAAAATTCATCGCAGCAGTAACCATTTTTCTACCATTCACTTCACCCACACCTACTGTCATGGCATCTTGTAAGCCCGTGCTTTTCATGGCATCCTTGATACGCGCTTTGTAAGGTTTTAAATCCACAAAGCCGAGCTGATCTTTTGAAATAATATTTTCGAATAACAATTCAACCTGTCCGTTATCGTACAAAAACGAAAAATATTCGGCGGCATCAATTCGATTATGGTGATTACAACTAGGGCAAACCCAAAGGGCTTCTTTGATCTCATTGGCGGTGGATGTTTTTTTACAACCCGGACACTTAAACCAGAGTCCGTCAGGCACTTCTTTCTTCTCCTTCGATGAGGTAAGAATATTTTGCTTGATCCGTTTGAACCATGTGGATGATGACATAGTGTGTTTTTTAGAGCCCACATTTTTTTCGGGGAAACCGATGATTATGCGGGTTGACAAATGTAGTAAAATTATCATTAAGATATCTGTTTTCGGTAGGACACCGATGGCGAATCTTATCGAGAGTTGACCATAAAAAAAACCATCCCGAAGGATGGCTTTTCTTATGTGTAGATGGAGCAAAGATTATGCGTCTTCGTTTCCTTCCATTTTCTTTTTCAAATCAGCGAGGGCACCGATATCACCTAAGGTAGCTTTCTCTACTTTCGTCTGTAAGTTCTTTACAGCTTTTTTGGTATTGTCAGCTTCTGTGTTAGCTTCTTTGCGCGCTGTTTCGCGATCTTCGTCATGCTTTTGTTCCCAAACCTTCGAGTGAGAAACCATGATACGCTTTTCGTTACGATCAAACTCAAGAATCATGAATTGATTCGTTTCGTCAACAGCAATCATTTTCTCGTCTTCTTTTCGTAAGTGACGGGTAGGAGCAAATGCTTCTAGGCCATATTGTAGTTGAATGATACCGCCTTTCTCTTCTTTGCGAATCATCACGCCATCATGCGTAGATCCGATAGGGAATACTGATTCGAAAGTAGACCATGGATCTTCTTCGATTTGTTTGTGACCTAATGATAATTTGCGGGTGTCTTTATCAACGCCTAATACTACCACATCTAAGGTTTGACCTGCTTTGGTGAAATCAGAAGGATGGTTGAAACGTTTTACCCAGCTCAAGTCAGAGATATGAATCATACCACCGATTCCTGATTCAAGTTCAACAAAGACACCATATGGCGTAATGTTTTTTACTAATCCGTTGTGGCGGCTACCTACTGAGTATTTGTTTTCGATTTCATCCCAAGGATCTTGCGTTAACTTCTTAATCGAAAGACTCATCTTACGCTCATCTTTATCAATAGAAACAATCATAGCTTCGTGCTCGTCGCCCATTTTAAAGAATTCTTTGGCGTTGATAGGTTGGTTGCTCCATGTAATTTCAGAAACGTGTACCAATCCTTCGATACCGGGTTCAATTTCGAGGAATGCACCATAATCTTCGATGTTCACTACCTTACCTTTCACTTTGTTGCCTTCCATGATGGTAGATGGTAATGAATCCCAAGGATGAGCGCTCAATTGTTTCAAGCCGAGAGAGATACGTTTTTTCTCATCATCGAAATCAAGCACACAAACATTGAGTTTTTGTCCGTTTTGTAATACTTCTGAAGGATGATTGATACGTCCCCATGAGATATCGGTGATGTATAGTAATCCATCCAATCCACCGAGGTCGATGAAGGCACCGAAGTCGGTAACGTTTTTGATGGTTCCTTCCAATACCTGACCTTTCTCGAGTTTCGAGATGATTTCGGTACGTTGAGCTTCGATATCGCTTTCGATAAGGGCTTTATGAGAAACCACGGCATTACGAATTACTTCGTTAATCTTCACCACTTTAAACTCCATGGTTTTGTTTACGAACTGATCGTAATCGGTAACTGGTTTTACGTCGATTTGTGAACCTGGTAAGAAGGTCTCCATACCAAAGATATCCACGATAAGACCTCCCTTGGTTTTTGACGTAATATGTCCGTTGATGATTTCGCCGGTTTTATATAATTCCACAATTTTATCCCAAGCGCGGTGCTGGCGGGCCAGTTTGCGGCTAAGGTGTAAATGGCCATCACGATCTTCTTTAGAAACGATAAGCACTTCTACTTCGTCTCCAACTTTTACGTTTGGCAAATCTCTAAATTCATTCAGAGAAATTAATCCATCGCTCTTGTAACCAATGTTTACAACGGCATCTGTTTTTGTAAGACCTACAATGTGACCAACGGTCATTTCATTATCTTCTACTGTTTTAAAAGTAGAATCGTACTGCTTGTCAAACGCTTCGCGGTCTTTTTGGTTATAGGTTGATACGTTACGTTTGTCTACACTCCAATCGAAATCGTCGTGTGCTCCGGCTTTACCAGCGGAAAGGTTTTGGGTTTTTAATGTTGTTTCTTCCATTTTTTTAGTTTGTTAATAAATAAAATAATCCTCTAAGGGGCGGCGAAGATACTATGCCCTAGCGGTTTTTCCACATTTTCAGAAAATTTCCTCTTAGCGTCTGCTGAGGTAGTTATAGTCGCGCAGCAGGGTCTCCAGAAAGCTCAGGTCGTCTTGTTGGGTTTCGATATGGAGTACTTCGCGCAATTTGGCCGCCACATTGCCCACATATTTCTCTCTACGGTACTGAATATGCTGCTTTATAATATTATCAATAATGTTAATGTCTTTATCGCTGAGGCGCATGACCTGCGGATAAAGAACCTGATAATCGTCTTCATTGAGCTCTTTAAAGAGGGTATCTTCTAATTGAACCGTCATTTTTTTTTGTACGAGGGTTGTTCCAGCTACCCAGTCGCCAATTCTTTGTCCGTTTGCCCCCGCCAGATACCTTACAAAGGCCGCCAGACTGCTCACGATGAGCAATACGCCTAAAAAAATTGCCCCTTGCGCCATAAAGATAAATCCCCAAAAAAGTCCGAAGTCTACAAACCGAAGCAGCCAGCGCAGTAAATACTGACTGAGCGTAGCGTTTTCGCCGTTGAGGCCCATTACCTGAATACGGAATAACTTTTTACCCGGACTTTGTCCTTTCATGGCAATCTCCCAAAGAAGATGATACATGAGGAATGGCATGATTACAAAGATTTCTTCCATCCCAAACTCCTTGGCTCGATACCAACCAAAGGCATCTTCCAGAAAATAATACATAAAGCAGGCAAAGAAACAAAGCAGAATGAAATCGATTATCCAAGCAAAAAGCCGCAGATGAAACGGCGCAATGCGAAATTGTAAATCGATTTGAAAAGGAGTATGAACCTCTAGGTATGACATCAAGATGAAGGTAATTGAAATTTTGAATCCCCCAAAAAGCGACTTACATTGCTGCCTATGCGCGAAGGCAAATTTATCGATCAGAATGCCAAACGATGGAAACAATACCTAGGCGAAAGTGAAGATCCTGATGAGGAAGCCTTGCGTTTTATGCAACTTATTGACGACCTCAGCTATGCGAAAACGTTTTACCCTAAAAGTAAAACGGTCACTTTCATCAACGGATTGGCGGCTAAACAATATATGCGTTTACACCGGAGTCGTAAATTACATTATAGTCGCTTGCACACTTTTTGGACTTATGAACTGCCTATGTTGGTGGGGCGCTATCATCGAACCTATCTTTTTGCTTTCTGTTTTTTTCTGTTGTTTGTTGTGCTGGGCGCAGTGGCCAGTAAGTTCGATCCGCAATTTGTACGCAGCATCCTTGGCGACGGGTATGTAGATATGACCGAAGAGAATATTCAAAAAGGAGATCCCTTTGGTGTTTATAAACAATCCAATCCCTTTGGCATGTTTGTCCAGATTGCCTCAAACAATATCCGGGTTTCGTTGATGGTTTATGCTACGGGTATCTTAGCCGGATTGGGAACCTTGTATATGTTGTTCGAAAATGGTGTGATGTTGGGCACTTTTCAACAGATATTTTTTGCCAAAGGACTAGGATGGGCATCGGTATTGGTGATTTGGATACATGGCACATTAGAAATTTCAGCAATAATATTAGCAGGTACTGCAGGACTTATTCTCGGGCAATCGTATCTCTTTCCGGGAACCTATTCTCGTATCGATTCTCTCAAGCGAGGGGCGCGCGATTCGGTTAAAATTCTGGTAGGGTTGATTCCCTTTTTTTTATTAGCTGCGTTTTTTGAAGGCTTTGTTACCCGGCATACCGAAATGCCTTTATGGCTTAGTCTTTTTATTTTAATAGGGTCGGCATCGATTATAGTATGGTATTTTATTTTGTGGCCTATACGACTCAAGCGAGCCAATTTCCAAGGTAGTAACAGAAATCAGCATCCTAATTCATGAGACATGTTATTCTCAATGCTTTGCTGATTGTCTACGTAAGCAGCCTGTGTTGTTTTGTTTCGCATGCCCAAGCTATTTCTGTGCAGGATACCCCAAAAGATAGTGTTACCCTTCGAACCATCAATGATGCGCAATGGAAAAAAAGCATACATGATAAAGCCTTTATTTATCGTCGTGCTCAAGAGAAGCTACCCAAAGCATCTCAGCACAGGAAGCCTTTGGTCAATCTGAATAAAATATTCAATGCTCGATGGATTACCTACGGATTATTTATGCTGGTGGCCATCCTTGTCTTTTTTGTGGTGCGAAAATTTATTATCGATGCCACTCAATGTAAACCCATACAGCATTCGTCAGATAATAATAATACCGGGTCTTTGGATGATGATATTCACGCAATATCCGATTGGGAAGTTCAGTTGCACGAAGCCATAGAGAAAGAAAATTATCGGTTGGCCATTCGCCTGCACTATCTCATGATATTACAAAAATTGGAAGCAGAAAACTATATACAATACAACAAACAAAAAACCAATAACGATTATATCCAAGAAGTAAAAACCAAAAGAAACGATAACGATTTTACTCGCATTACTCGGCATTTTGATTATGTGTGGTACGGTCAATTTCCCTTGCAAAAAGAAGAGTACGAAAGCATCGAAATACATTTTCTAACCTTTAAAAGAAGTCTGTAATGAATAAAGGGTATCTAAGTATTTTGATGTTGGGCTTAGGGTTTATGATGGCTTGTTCGCAAGAGAAGAAAACCGATTGGCGGGTAAGTTTCGATAAAAACAGTAAAGAACCTTACGGATGTTATTTGGCCTATCAATCTTTATCTGATATGTTTCCGCAAGCTGAGATTCATGGGGGTAAAGATTTGTTTGCTGAAATAAAACGAGGCATTAATGAGACTGGCTCGCAATCATCAACTAGCCATCTTACCCTTAGCGTATGTCGTAATTTTAGTGTAGACAGTCTAGAGCGCGATCAGCTTTTTCGCTATGCCGAGGTCGGTAATCTCTTGTGTATTGTATCCGAAAACTTTAGTCAAAACATACTCGATAGTTTTCATGCCACACCCATTCCTAAAAATCAATATCAATCTAATTATTTCTCTGACAAAGAAGATACTATACAACAACAAACCTTGCATGTATTTGTAAATCATAACGAAGAAACCTTTTGGTTTCATGGTTTACCCTTGGGGGGAGGATTTGCTACCGATACCTCTTGGAAAGGAGATCAGTACTACCTCAGTTATCTCCAAACACAAGATAATCCCGCAAGTTTAATTCGCTTTGTTGGTGATGGCGTTATTATGATTTGTCGCACGCCGATAGCTTTTACGAATCATTTTTTATTACAGCGCGATAATCGTAAAAGCTATGAGCGATTTTTGTCTTTTTTTCCGGCTACTATCAGTCATGTTCATTGGTTTAGCGGCTACGAACGAAAAATGAGTGCAGAAAGTGAGAGTCATATGGGCGACCTCTTTCATTTTCCTCCTTTGTTTTCTGCCTTTATGTTGTTGGCTTTGTTATTGCTTGTATATGCCCTTTTTGGCGCGAAGAGACGACAACGTATTATTGCTCCGAAAGACCCTTTAGAGAATACATCGTTGGCGTTTACCGAAACGGTGGGTCAACTCTATTATCAACGCAAGAATAATAAAAATCTGTCGGATAAAATGCTCACGCATTATTTTGAACAAGTTCGCGAAAGTTTAGGAATTAGTCTACATCCTACCGATCCATCTTTTGCCGAAATCTTATCGCGCAAAACGAAACAATCGCTTGCTGATACGGAGGCGTTTCTCGGTAATGTCGAGTATATTCGCCATGCCGAGCAGGTGAGTGATGATGACATTAAACACCTCTATCATCAACTACAACAATTTATCTAATGGAAGAAGTTAACTTCGAAAATCGTATTCATATCGACCGCATTCGTGAAGCCTCCTCAGCAATACAAAAAGCGATGAGCAAAGTATTGGTAGGACAAACCGAGACGGTCGAACTGATGCTAGCCGCTATGTTGAGCCGTGGACATCTATTACTCGAAGGTGTACCCGGCGTGGCGAAAACCCTGAGCGCAAAAGGATTGGCACGAACAATAGATATTGGTTTTTCGCGCATACAATTTACGCCCGATTTAATGCCGAGTGATGTGATGGGCACCAATGTGTTTAATCCAATTAGCACACAATTTGAATTTAGACCCGGACCTATTTTTAGTCATATTGTACTCATCGATGAAATTAACCGTGCTCCGGCAAAAACGCAATCTGCGTTGTTTGAAGTGATGGAAGAAAGGCGCATTACCGTCGACAGGCATAGTCATGAATTAAAGGCTCCGTTTATGGTGATTGCTACCCAAAATCCGGTAGAGCACGAAGGTACCTATCGTTTGCCCGAAGCTCAGCTCGATCGGTTTGCTTTTAAGTTGGTGGTAGATTACCCTAATTTGAACGAAGAAATAGAAATATTAGAGCGTCATCAAGGAGGCTTATCGATGCACAGATTGATCGAACAGATTGATAAAGTGATATCTGCTGATGAGCTCGAAACCTTGATGCAGGTAGTGAGTGAAGTAAAAATCGAAAGAAAGTTATTAGCATATATTGCGCAGCTTGTGCAACGGACTCGTCAGCACAGAAGTTTATTATTAGGGGCTTCGCCGAGGGCGTCGGTTACTTTACTCAATACAGCTAAAGCCATGGCTGCCTTGCAAGGAAGAGATTTTGTGATACCCGATGATATTATTCGCGTGAGTATTCCTGCCTTGCGTCATCGAATCACTTTGCATGCAGAAAAAGAAATGGAAGGACAGCTACCTGAGGATATCATTCGTGATATTTTACAAGAATTAGAAATTCCGAGGTAAACAAGTATCAAGGAATCACTGGCAGGATGTAGTCAACTGACAGGGAGTGCTTATCTTTATCGCTGATTTGTATATCTACCGGCACATACCATTTTTGAGAGAAGTTCTTCGTTACTCCCTCACAGCCTTTGGAGGGCCGCAAGGTCATTTTGGTATGATGTCTAAGACTTTTGTTGAGAAACGAAAAGATATCAGTGAAGAAGAATTGGTAGATTTTATGTCGTTTTGCCAAATCTTGCCTGGCCCCTCATCTACGCAAACCATTACGCTTATTGGTTATAAACGCGGGGGTGTGGTATTGGCACTCATCACGTTTTTGTTATGGATATTGCCGGCTTGTCTCATGATGACGGCTTTATCGTTTCTGATTCAATATTTTGATACCAAGTCGATACAAACCAATTTGTTCACCTTCATTCAGCCAATGGCGGTTGGGTTTTTGGTATACGCGGCGTACAAGGCCATGCGCATTGCTGTAAATCATATCGCAACCTATAGTATTATGACTTTGGCTTTTGGGGTTACGATTATTTTTCGTTCGCCATGGATTTTTCCATCTCTTATCGTTCTAGGCGGTATCGTTACCAACTTCAGTAACAAGCGTATTCCCGAGCGACAAGGAATTCGTAAGGCCGTGAAGTGGGTCAATATCTGGTGGTTTGTGATTGTATTTATTGTGGCTGGAATTTTGTCGGAGATGGCACGAATACAGCATTGGCATCATGCCCGTTTATTTAATCTGTTTGAGAATTTTTATCGCTTCGGTAGCTTTGTATTCGGGGGTGGACACGCGCTTATGCCTATGATGTACGAGCAGTTTGTGATTAGACCTCAACATCTTCATGTAGCACCCTATCTTACTCCTGAGCAATTTTTAACTGGAGCCGGAATGATTAATGCTATACCCGGTCCTGTATTTTCGATTTGCTCGTATGTAGGTGGATTGAGCATGAGCAATTTTGGTTGGCAGGCTCAAGTGACGGGAAGTGTCGTGGCTACTATGGGTGTATTTCTTCCTTCGATATTATTGTTGTTTTTCTTTTTTCCCATCTATCAAAATCTTAAACAATATACTGTTATCTATCGAGCACTCGAAGGAATTCATGCTGTAGTAGTGGGTATTATGTGGGCATCAGGCTTCATTTTATTTCACTCTATAGCCTTCGATTGGAGTAACTTGGTGGTAGTGGGTATCACCTTTGCCTTGTTGATGTATTCGAAAATCCCTGCTCCCTTAATTGTGTTAGGATGGCTCTTGTTAGGATGGGCGATGTAGCTTAGAGCGACTCCATTTTATGTCCGCCCCGAAAAATTTTACCGCTTAGTACTAAAGCAACAAACTCGTTAAAGTCTGCCGAGATGCGCATAGTGTATAGCGGGATGAGAAACAGGATTACGCCAATGCCTGATTTGAAGATGATATTTAGACAAGCATTAAAAAACATATGACTGTTTACAAATTTTAAAAAAGGAATAAAATGCAGGATAAATAAACAGAGAGCGCTGATCAAAATGAGAGAGAGATAATGTTTGCTGAAGCAGTGAAACCGAAATTGCTTCCAGATAAATAGCGTCTTCAGAAAATTGAAAACAATTAGTGAGAAAGAAACAGCCAGCGCAGCGCCTTCCATCCCTAGTCTAGGAATTAAAAGTATATCCAACCCGATAGTCATGGCCATCATGATAAACGAAAACAAGATGATATAGCGATAGTATTTGGAGTAATTTATAATCTCTGAATTGAGTCCGAAAGCCATATCGAGCAAACGACCGGCAGCAATGATGTACAACACATTTTTAGCTACAGCATACTCGGGTGGAAAGATGCGGAAGATACCATCGGTGTTGGCAATAAGCAGGGTAAATAAAAAGCTGCCAATCAAAAATAAGTTAAGACCAATTTTTTGATTGAGGTCTTTTACTTTTTGTATTTCATTATTCACGATAGCCTCACGAATGATGGGAATAGAAATGAGCGATACAGCCCGATAAGGAATTTGAATCATAACCCCTAATATCATTGGACGTAGATAAATGCCTAGCGCTCCCAAGCCGAGATAAGCGGGTAAGATGATGCCGTCTAAAAAATTATGGACATTGGTGAATCCGGTAAGCAGTAACATATAGCCTCCATATTGTAAGGCTTCGCGGGTGTCGCTGCCCTGTTTCAAAAACACCAGTGGTTGTGTAATGCCAAATTGCAATACATACCGTGTATAGATAACCAAAATAAAAAAAGAAATGAGATAAGCTCCTATAAAGGCCATCACAAATTGCCATTCGTTGAGCCAATGCCAAGCAAAGGCAAATACTACAGCAATGAGTAAGATGCGGGTTAAAATTTCACGTAAAAATGCCGGCACCGCCACTCGAAGTCTCATCATACTATAGATTTCGAAATACTGACTAAAGGCATATATCACAACCAGAGGAACTACAGTATAATAGTAGGGAATAAAGAGAGCCGATTGCTGTCGGTATCGATCGAGAATCGGATCACGAAGCAAGGCATACAGCAACACAAACAATAATCCGGCGGCAGCCATACTGAGTAGGGCACAACCATTAAATTGTTTTAAGCGTGAGGTTTCTTTCCATTGGGCAAAAAACCGCAATAAGATATGGGCCATACCTAATGCCGGTAGCGAAGCAAAAATATACATGAGGTTTTGCAGCAACCCGATTAAGCCTAAATACTCTTTAGAGATGATATGAGGAAAGACAAAGATGAAGAAGATTACACCCAGCAAAACACCGGCATACGAAACAATACTTGTTTTTAAACCCTGACGTTTGATGATACCCATCAGGCTATTTTTTTAGCGATAAAAACATGATTTAAATACAAATCCTTTCTTTTCATAAACGAAGGGAGAATGAAATTCAATAAAGATCCAATCAAAAAAATGGGAGAAATAAACAAAATAAAAAATACTGGAGCTAATACAGGAATCCGATTGATAAAATAATAAAGATAGAGAGCTTGCATCTGCATCACAGCCGTAATAAAATTACCTGTCTTCTCATAATGGACAATTTCAAAGCCATTTCGTTTTAACATGTCGACAATCGCAAAAGAAGTGTATCGAGCATAATCGTAGGGCACTTCATGTTCGGGCCAGAGAAACGGACAAGTAGCTAGCAAGAGCCCATCTTTTTTTAAGGCGCGGTTTATTTCTTGCAATATTTCTTCTAGATTAAATATGTGCTCGAAGGTTTCCGAAGAAAAAAAATTGTCTATCGAATTATCCGCAAATGGAAAGGTATGTCCATCGTAGTAAACATCAATATGAGAGCGATTATCAAAATTCCCACTCACTTCAATATCCATCCCTATGTACTCACTGGCTTTGGTGAATAAATGACGATACGGTTTGGTACCGCAACCGAGGTCAATGATTTGGCCTTCGAGGGTTGGTGCTAACAACGAAATACTCTGGTGTAACCCCTTGCGTGTAAAGAACATGGGGTTATAAAAGGCATCTGCCCAGCTTTTGAAAAATAATTGTTTAGTTTTGCTGGCTTTCCGAAAGTTCACGACCAAATGTAGAGCAAAATGCTGACAAAAACACTCAATGCCATCCTGAAAAGGTTCGATTATTCCCTAATCAAAAACAACTATGCTGAGAAGTATGGCGAATTTCTTGACCTCTATCAAGAGTGTAAACCGTATACTATGACCAGCATAGAAAGGATGTATTCCTTATACAAGGCGGTTGAGTATGTGGTAAAAAATCAATTGCCCGGCGACTTCGTAGAATGTGGTGTGTGGAAGGGAGGAAGCTCGATGTTGATTGCCCTTACCTTGCAAAAATTTGGGGTAAGTGACAGACATATTTGGATGTATGATACTTACGAAGGAATGAGCGAGCCGACAAGCAATGATATAGATATTAAAGGCACTAATGCCGGTGATTTATTGAAACAAGCTTCGAAGCAAGACCAAGAATCGGTATGGTGTTATTCGGGATTAGATGAGGTAAAACAACATTTGCGAATGACAAAATATCCGGAGCATCTCATTCATTTTGTGAAGGGGAAAGTAGAAGAAACAATCCCTGCCCATATGCCGGGACAACAAATTGCGTTGCTTCGTTTAGATACGGACTGGTATGAATCTACAAAACATGAACTCCATTATTTGTTTCCTCATCTCATTCAAAGAGGCGTTTTAATTATTGATGATTACGGACATTGGGTAGGTGCAAAGAAGGCAGTAGATGAGTATGTAGCCGAAAATAAAATAGCCTTATTATTACAACCCATCGATTACTCTGGTCGTATCGCGGTGAAGGCCTAAATCCGAATGGTCGTTCTCGAGAGGATTTTACGGCTTGAGACAGTTTATTTTTTACGCAGGATTCCTTGTAGGGATATCTAGCAAGACTGAATACGATGTTTCAAAGGCTTTTCTGCTAAATTGATGACAAGCCAACTCGCGAGCCCGATCGCCTAATGTTCTATAGAGCGATGGATTTTCTGCTAGCATAGTAAGTAGTTGTATCGCTTCTAGCTTAATCTTTTCTTCATCGATTAATTCATGAATCAATAAGCCATTCTGCATGTGTTGAATATAATCGGGTATGCCATCCACCGCAGTAGACAAAACCACTTTGCCGCGTGCCATCATATCCATCACTACGATTGGTAATCCTTCGTAGGCCGAAGTTAAGATGAGTACGTCTGCATCATCATAAAGCGATGCGAGCAAATCTTTGTCTTGAACGAACTCATAAATTGTTGCGTGCTTTTGTACAAAGGGAGAAAGCAAAGGCATTACATCACCCACGAATGTGAATGAGAAATCACTATTCTCCATCATCAATTCTTCTGCGATAGCCGAGATAATAGGGACCCTTTTTTGAGGGGCTCCTCTTCCGACAAATAATACCTTTAATCCCTCATGCTGATTGGATTTCAATGCAGGAATATCTACCCAATTGTCGATAAACTGCAAACGAGACAGATATTGAGTTGGCACACCATTCGTTGCATATTGTTGTTCGAAATAGCGTTTCAATTTTGGGGTACTTACGATTCGATAATCGATGAAGGGGATATAGGCTTGATTAAAATTGAGCCATGTATTGAGATGCGACACTTCGATGACGCGAACAGAAGGTTTAATATGTTGCACAATCTTATAAAAATAAATGCATTCACCGCCGAGTATGATGGCCTCAGGGGTTTGATTGATCCAAGTAGAAAGAATGCCCCGCCAAATGATATTTAAAAAATGATACCCTTTATTATCGATCTGCTTACTCAAGTCTAACACCGTAATACCTTCTCGATAAAACAAAGAATAAAAACCATTGTTTTTTGCCTTTTTAGAAAAGATGACTAAGGGATTGTGTTTGTTTATTAGCTGTAAGATATCTGCATTTACCTTAGGTGAACCACCAATATCGGCCGAAGGAAAAAATAAAAAATAACGAGTATCTGCTGGTTTTTTGATTACATATCCCAACCATTTTCCTAACCAGATAAACGGGGCATTCGGAATGGCTTCTAATCTACGTTTCCATTGGGCCTGCAGGTAATTCATAGGGGATAATACGTTTGTAATAACCGGCTAAGATATTTTTTCTCAAAGTGAAGTTGCAATAAATTGTATAATGACAAACACTCGTCGAGAGGAATTTGAAAGGCAGCTCCTTTTTGTTGGATAGTGTAATTTCCTTTTTTGCCGAGATGGGATTCTATCGCTTCTACAATCTCTAACACTGGATACGAGACCGGATTGGCAATATTAATGGTTTGATTGATTATACTGGCTTGAGAAAGTATATGACTACAAACGAGCAATACGTCTTTTACATCAATTAAATTTCTGGCGGCATTTTTCCAAAGTTCAAAAGGAATTCCGGTATCAACAGCCTTAAAGAAAAAATTCAAGATGGTATGAGGGTTATCGGTACGACCTACCAAATTCGATAAACGAAAAATCAAATAGTTGTTATGATGACTCCGGATCTTTGATTCCATCAACAACTTATGTTTTACATAGGGTTGATGTTCGAGTGAAGGGTCGTAAACGCTACATGTGCTGAAGTAAACGAACCTACAATCTTTATATTTCATTAATGAACGAGATAACAAATCGGCTTCTCGCTCAAATTCATTTTCTGATTTGCAGGTAGAATTCGAAACACCGCTACAAAATATCAAAACATCGTCCTTGCCCCGAAAGACATCAAATGCTTGACCCAATAAACCCCTGCCAATAATCATGAAGAAAAGATGGAACCGAAATTACTTTATTTTTTCAGAATCAGGGATAATCGGCATGCTTAGCTGTTTAGAAATCATCTACCGCAAGACTTTGATGATCATTTTCATTACATATTCAAATAGGATTGCGCTTGCTTTGATTACCTTTGAGGATATACGAATTTATATGAAGTCCATTATTTTACTCATCGCGAACTTATTATTGATTACAACTGTTTTGCATGCCCAGACCCCCTCTTGGGTAAATACAGTAGGTTCATCAGGTATCGAATTGTCTGGATGCTTCGATAAAGATGCAGCCGGTAATGTATACATGTGTGGAAAGTTTAGCGGTACTGTAGATGTGGATCCGGGAGCTGGAACTTATAACCTTACCTCTAATGGCTTGTTTGATGCCTTTGTGGTTAAATACTCTCCTAGTGGTCAATTTATATGGGCATTTAATATTGGGGGTACGAATGTTGATGAAGTAACAGGCGTTAAAATTAATAATGCTGGTGAGGTGTTGCTCACAGGTTATTATAGAGGGACTAATGTGGATTTTGATCCGGGAGCCGGTACATTCTTCATGGACGGTCCCGGACAAGGGGGTACAGATGTTGGCTTTGGCGGAGATATTTTTTTAGCAAAATATACTAGTGCAGGTAATTTTATCTGGGCCTTCAGTATCATTGGCTCTTATAGTCAGGATATTCCGCAGGATATTGCCGTGGATGCATCAGATAATATTTATTTAGTGGGTGCGGTGAATGGCACCAGCACCTATCCGATTGATGCAGACCCCGGGCCAGCTGTTTATG
Source organism: Chitinophagaceae bacterium (assembly GCA_040375635.1). GTDB lineage: Bacteria > Bacteroidota > Bacteroidia > Chitinophagales > Chitinophagaceae > OLB11. The sequence continues at coordinate 28,167 of JBEISB010000005.1, forward strand.
ACATCGGGGGAGTTGGTCATGCCTTTGTGGCAAAATATACCACTAGTTCGTCGTTTGTGTGGGCTTTTAATTATGGTACGAATGGCCTCAATACGGGATTGATGAAAATAGCTATGGACCCTACGGATACTGCGTTTGTAGTTGCCGGTTTTTTTAGAGGGACAAATGTTGATTTCGATCCTGGTCCCGGGGTTTTTAACTTAACTAGCAATGGAGTAGAAGACGGAATCTTGGCGAAATATTCTGTCAATAAAACCTTTATGTGGGCTATGGAATATGGAGGCCCCAGTGTAGATTATACGACGGATGTCAAAATAGATAGTAATCATTCGGTATATGCTACCGGTATGTTTAATGGTACTAATGTCGACTTCAATCCTTCCGTTGCGGTATCGGCTATCAGCTCTGCTGGTGGACGAGATGGTTTTATGGCGAAGTATACCAAAAATGGCGCTTACCTCTGGGCATATCCCATGGGGAGCACGTTCGATGATTATAGCGAAAGTATTTCGCAATGGGGTAATAGACTGATTGTAACAGGATCATTTCAAAATACAGTCGATTTCGATCCCGGCCCCGGAGTATTTAATCAAACCAGTGCTGGTAATGGCGATATTTTTATTGCCACCTATGATACAACGGGTAGCTTTATCTGCGGTACCCGCTTAGGCGGTGCTCTCGATGAACATGCTTATGAAATTAAGCATCGAAGTACAGATACTTTTTTTGTAGGCGGAAATTATGCAACTAATAATATGGATTTCGATCCTTCGGCAGCAAGTTTATTAAAATCAAATGCCGGACAATCGGATGCGTTTATCGGGAAATATGCAATGGCTTATCCTATAGTAGCTATGTCGCCTACTATGATTGGTGATACGGTTTGTCCGGGACAATCAGCTACCCTTACTATACAATTTGGTGTGGGTTTTCCGGGGCCTTATCATGTAGTTATCAATAATGGTAGTGGTAACCAAACGTATACCAATATCAGTAGCGGTGTGCCTTTTACCCTTACGCCAACACCACTGAGCACAACAACCTACACGCTGGTTGCAGTAAGTAATCCAGTACCGAATTGCACAAGTTATACGATACCATCATCAGTTTCAGGTACTATTTTGGTGGCTTCAGCACCTGCTGTTATGGCAACAGCGAATCCTGCTTCGGTTTGTATTGGCGATTCGGTTACTTTAAGTGGATCTGGAGCCCTCAATTATTCGTGGAGTGGAGGCATAAACAACGGTGTACCTTTTGTGCCTTCCGTTTCTGCCTTATATACGGTTACCGGGTCGAATGCCGCTGGATGCACCAATACGGCTACTGTTCAGGTGATTGTAAATCCTTTGCCAGTAGTTACTATTAGTTCATTTCCTGCGAATGCGCAGGTATGCGTTGGAGGTTCTATGATTGTCAATGGAATAGGCGCTGCTACCTATGCATGGACAGGCGGTATTAATAATGGGATTGCCTTTACGCCGGCTATGTATGGAAGCTATACAGTAACAGGCACTGATGCGAATGGATGTTCAAATACTGCTTCTTTTTCAGTTACTGTGAATCCTTTGCCTACTGTACTTGCAGCAGCGAGCCCGAGTATTATTTGTGAGGGGGAGACAATTATTTTTACCGGTAGTGGAGCCAGCAGTTATAATTGGTCGGGAGGCGTGAGTAATGGAGTACCGGCCTCACCGCTAAGTTCTGCTAGTTATACAGTAACGGGCACCGATGCGAATGGATGCAGCAATACGAGTTCAGTAAGTATTACAGTGCACGCCTTACCCGTTGTAGGCGCTACAGCAGCACCAAGTTTACTTTGTGAGGGAAGTTCGACTGTATTAAGTGGTAGCGGTGCAAACAGCTATTCGTGGACAGGTGGTGTAAGTAATGGGGTTTCATTTATTCCCCCATCATCAAGTACTTATACGGTAACAGGCACCGATGCGAACGGATGTACCAATACAAGTACAGTAAGTATAACGGTAAATAGTTCTCTGTTTATTTCCATTATTCCCAACGATCCTATTCTCTGTCTGGGAGATAGTATACAATTATTGGCAAGTGGTGCCACAACGTATAACTGGTTACCCAATACTTACATGTCTCAGAACAATGTCTCAAATCCTTTTGTATTTCCTGTGTCTAATACAACCTATACAGTAACGGGAACCGATGCCAGTGGTTGTAGCGGAACACAAACCGTTTCGATTCAAGTACTCGTAGATCCACAATTAACCCTTAGCAAGAGTGGAGATATCGAGTGTAATCAACATACAATACAACTCAATGCTTCGGGGGCAGCCTTCTATACATGGCAACCGGCAACAGGTGTATCTAATGCAAACATCTCTAATCCTCTAGCCACACTAAACCAAACAACCACCTTTACGGTTACGGCAACTATAGGTACTTGTGTGATTACGGATACCCTTACGGTTTATTCGTATAATAATGATGAGACATCCATCTTTATTCCGAATGCCTTTTCGCCAAACAACGATGGGAACAATGATTGTATCCATGTGCGCAATCTGGCCAATTTTTTACATTATTATTTTGGTATTTATAATCGATGGGGCAATTTGGTTTTTGAAACAGATAATCCAAACGATTGCTGGGATGGTTATTACCATAATAAGCCGGCCGATATAGGTACTTATTATTATTATCTTAATGCTGAAACGCGTTGTGGTAAGATGCTTAAAAAAGGAGATATCACTTTGCTGAAGTAATCTGTTGAAAAGACATAAAAAAATCCCGTCATTGAGCGGGATTTTTTTATGTCAGGAAGATCGATTTACTTTTTGGATTTGAAACTTTCTATAGCATTTCGGGTAAAGGCACTGAGCACTAATTTCCCACTCTCACTCTTCGAAGGCTTTGCCTTCGCAAGTGGTATGTTCTTCGCAGGCTTTGCCTGTGCGGATAATTATGTTATTAGTTTACGTTTTTAGGTACCTTTACGGATAAGCATTGGTTTTTTTATGTCAGGAAGATCGATTTACTTTTTGGATTTGAAACTTTCTATAGCATTTCGGGTAAAGGCACTGAGCACTAATTTCCCACTCATGCCTGCTCGTTCATCCAATAGCGTATCCCACGATTCAGTGCCTTGCCAAAATACTTTCTTCAATTGAGCCATGGCTTCGGGATTGCTGTTCGCAAGTTTGGTAGCTAATTGATGAATGGCATCGTCTAGCTCACTTTCTGTTTTATAAATATCGGCATACAGACCATGATTTTTTGCCCATTCCGCACTGCGCCATCCTGTGGCATCTATGGCTAATTGCGAAAAGCATGAAGTGCCTAATTTTCGTTCAACCGCAGGGCCTACCACAAAAGGACCAATGCCTACCGCTAACTCACTCAATTTAATCGCTGCAGAATCTGTGGCAAATGTATAATCGCAAGCCGAGGCTAGTCCAACACCCCCGCCTACTGCCTTTCCGTGAATTCTGCCAATCACAAATTTGTTGGCTTTCCGTATTGCATTAATCACATGAGCAAATCCTAGAAAGAATTTCTTCCCCTCCGATTCATTCGAAATCGCGATTAACTCATCAAAGCTGGCACCGGCGCAAAAGGCACCACTACCTGCCGATCGTAATACAATGACTTTAGCCCGTTCATCTTGTGCTACCGTTTGAACGGCTTCGGCCAATTGACTGAGGATTATTGCTGGTAATGAGTTGCTGGCAGGATGATAAAATTCGATGGTAGCCACTCCTTGTTCTATTTCATGACGTACATATCCGTTTGTGGTATCTGGCATAATGCGTGTTTTAAGCGGCCAAAGATAATAAGATTTCAATGCCTATAAATTTCGAAAATAAAAAGGTACGGTTGGGTCTTTCCACGAAGTTTCATTCATAAGATGGAGATAAGCTTAACGGCATTCTTTATCTTCGTTGTTATTGTAAACCACTCATAAAAAGAAATGTATGAAGTTTCGTATGCTTACGCTGTTATGGCTAACTTTTTTTTGGACTGCTAAGGCACAAGATGAAAAGAAAGATAGTGCTACCTTAAAACAGATTTCGAATTATATCCTTACCCATTACCAATGCTATACAGATTTACATGATCTCTGCAAAAACATTGGCCACAGACTTAGCGGCAGTGTACAAGCAGAACAGGCTGTTTCGTGGGCAAAAATTACGCTCGAAAAAACGGGTTGTGATCATGTGTATTTGCAAGAGGTCATGGTGCCTCATTGGGTTCGTGGCGAAGAAAAAGCAAGCATCATTCTGCCGAACGGCAAAAAAAATCCTTTACGAATTTCTTCCTTGGGGAATGCCGTGGGTACGGGTCCACAGGGACTCACCGCTCCTGTGATTCGCGTAAATAATATCGACGAACTCAAGCGATTAGCTCCTGCCGATGTAGTCGGAAAAATTGTTTTCTTTAACTTTCGTTTTGATCAAACGAACGTAAATACCTTCGAAAGTTATGGTCCTTGTGTCTATTATCGCTGGGGGGCGCCAAGCGAAGCCAGTAAACTTGGGGCCGTAGCTACTATCATCCGTTCGGTTTCCTCGGCCTACGATAACAAGCCGCATACTGGGGCTATGCGTTATGATACGAAGTATCCATCGATACCCGCTGTTGCTATCTCAAACCTCGATGCCGACGAGCTCGAAAAATTGACGGAGAAAGGACAAAAAATTTCAATCAATATGACAACTACTTGCGCCATGTTACCTGATGTAAAATCGTATAATGTGGTTGCAGAAATTACCGGTAGCGAATTGCCCAACGAGATTATCACCTTTGGGGGCCATCTTGATTCGTGGGATATTGGCGAAGGAGCGCATGATGATGGTGCCGGTGTAGTGCAGGCCATTGAAGTGATTCGTACGTTTCAAACCTTGGGCATCCGTCCGAAACGTACGGTGCGTGCCGTATTGTTTATGAACGAAGAAAATGGACTTCGAGGGGGGACTCGTTATGCTGAACTCGCCGAACAAAATCATGAGAAACACATTTTGGCCATTGAAAGTGATGCTGGTGGAGGTATTCCTCTTGGGTTTGGGATGATTATGGATAAAGAAAAAAGAGATAAGGTGAAAGGCTGGAAAAACTTATTCGAACCTTATGGTGTTTACAATTTTGATAGTGATGGTGGCGGCGCTGATATTAGTCCTTTGCATAAAAAACTCAATGTGCCTGTGATGGAACTCTTACCCAATTCGCAACGATATTTTGATATGCACCACAGTGATAATGATGTCTTTGAAAATATTCATCGACGTGAATTATGTATCGGGGCTACGGCTATGGCGACTATGGTTTATTTGTCAAGCACATACGGCCTCTAAGAATCGATTACTTTTGCGCATGCACGATTTTGTACGACAATATTTTGGTGGAGCCGCTTACGAGAGTAAAGTACTGCCTAAAGCAGGTTCTAACCGCAATTACTATCGCCTTGCTTGCAACCATCAAACCTATATTCTTTGCGAAAACACCGGGGTTTCCGAAAACGAAACGTTTTTGTATTACGCCAATTTCTTTCATAGTCATGGCATTCCGGTTCCGGAAGTATTTGCCATCAACGAGGATAAAACAGCTTATCTTTTGCAAGATGTTGGTCATGAATCGTTGCTCGATCGAATACAACGCGAAGGTCAAACCGATGAAGTAAAATTGCTATATCAAAAATCGTTACGGGCTTTGGTGCGTATGCAGATGCTGGGAGCTACACTCGACGATCGCTATGCTTTTGCTGCGCATACATTTGATAAGGCCATGGTATTGGCTGATTTGAATTATTTTAAATATTATTTCCTCGACTTGCAAATTGAATCATACGATAAGATGGGCTTGCAAGAGGAGTTTGAAAGATTAGCAACTGAACTGTCTGCAGAGGTTTGTCCTTATTTTATGTTCAGAGATTTTCAGGGACGCAATATTCTGTTGCTCGATAATGAACCTTTCTTTATCGACTTTCAAGGGGGCATGAAGGGCCCTCTGGCTTATGACGTGGCTTCATTACTGTGGCAGGCGAAAGCGAATTTATCGACCGAATGGCGCAGTGACTTACTCGATGATTACTTACAAGAACTTCGAAAGTATATACCTGTTGATGAATCCAAGTTTCGCCAATCTTATTCGCGATTCGTATTGATACGCCTCTTGCAAGTCTTGGGTGCTTACGGACGCAGAGGTATCATCGAACAGAAACAACATTTTTTAGATAGTATTCCGTTTGCCTTACAGAATTTGCAAACTTGGCTGCATCAATATCCGATCAACGACTATCCATTGCTGGGTCGCTGTATGGTGCAATTAATCGAACGCGAAGCCCCCAAATCAAATCCTTCGATAGAGCCGATAGAAAGTCCGCTAATCATTAGGGTGCAAAGCTTCTCTTACAAAAAAGGGATGCCTGTTGATGAGACGGGTAATGGCGGTGGATTTGTTTTTGATTGCAGAGGAATCCTTAATCCGGGGCGCTTTGCCGAATACAAAGCCCTTACAGGAAGAGACCAGCCTGTAATTGATTTTTTAGTATCGAAAACGCGCATTACCGAGTTTTTACAAGCGGCGTATCAGGCTGTAGACATTTCGGTGGAAGATTACCGGCAACGTAATTTCGAAAATCTGAGTATTAGTTTTGGCTGTACCGGCGGGCAACATCGGTCGGTATATTGTGCTGATGCCATGGCCAAGCACTTGCAAGAAAAATATAATGCCCATGTGGTATTGTGCCATATCGAACAAGAAGCTAAAAACTGGCAGAACGGAATTTAGACGGATACTCGGTTTTGCGCCTTATGTGTCAAGTCTTACCTTTGCCGCCTTTCTGTATTAGAATATGGCTCAATTAAAATATCATATCCCTGCTCAATTTCGCATGCCCGAAATCGAATCGGAGATACTCGCTCGTTGGAAACAAGAATCTGCCTTCGAAAAAAGTATTACGCTGCGCGATGGAAAGCCTTCGTTTGTTTTTTATGAAGGACCGCCTAGTGCTAACGGTATGCCGGGTATTCATCATGTGATTTCTCGTACCCTGAAAGACATGGTTTGTCGTTATAAAACCATGCAGGGCTATCGCGTAACACGCAAGGCAGGTTGGGATACCCACGGACTTCCTATCGAATTGGGGGTAGAAAAAGAACTGGGCATTACCAAAGAAGATATTGGGGTTACCATAACTGTAGAAGAATATAACCGCAAATGCCGTGAGGCAGTGGGCCGGTTTAAAGATAAATGGGATGATATTACAACCCGTATGGGATATTGGGTTGATTTGACCGACCCCTATGTTACCTATGAGAACCGATATATTGAATCGTTGTGGTGGTGCTTAAAGACTTTGTACAATAAAGGATTGTTGTATAAAAGTGTATCGATTCAGCCTTATTCGCCGGCTGCAGGTACCGGACTTAGTTCGCACGAACTCAATCAACCGGGATGCTATAAGGATGTAAAAGACACCAGTGCAACGGTGCTCTTTCGTTTGCAAAAAAACGAACAATCGGCTTTATTGTTTGATGGCTTGCCTAATGATCGGGATGTTTTTGTGATGGCATGGACAACAACCCCATGGACATTGCCCTCGAATCTGGGACTCACCGTTGGTCCTTCAATCAACTATGTATTGGTTGATACGTTCAATCCTTACACACACCAACCTCAGTATGTTGTGATGGCGGAAGCCTTATTGTCGAAGTATTTTAAGTCGGATGCTGAAACTTTAGATTTTGAGGCTTATCAACCCGACGATAAACTTATTCCTTATCGGGTACTCGGCATGTACAAGGGAAGCGAACTCGAGGGTATGCGTTACGAACAGCTATTGCCTTTTGATGCCAACCGCGCAGAAAAGAGTGGTGGCGATCCTTTTCGCATTGTGTGTGGTGATTTTGTAACCACCGAAGACGGAACCGGGATCGTGCATACAGCCCCTGCTTTTGGTGCTGATGATTATCGCGTCGGACAAAAAAATAATTTGGGAATGATTACCCTTGTCGATAAGGAAGGAAAATTTATCGAAGGTACCGGAGAATACAGCGGTCGTTATGTGAAGAATTATAAAGACGATAAAAATTATCAGGATGTCAATGTTGACATTTGTATTGAATTAAAAAAACGGGGACAAGCCTTCAAGGTCGAAAAATACGAACACAGCTATCCACATTGCTGGCGAACCGACAAGCCTATTATTTATTATCCGCTGGATGCTTGGTTTATCAAAACCACTGCGGTAAAAGACCGAATGGTTGAACTCAATAAAACCATCAATTGGAAGCCCAAAGCAACAGGGGAAGGTCGATTCGGAAATTGGCTCGAAAATATGGTAGACTGGAACTTGAGTCGTAGTCGTTTTTGGGGAACGCCATTACCTGTTTGGCGCAGCGAAGACGGCACTGAAGAGGTATGCTGTGGCAGTATCGATGAAATTCGTAGTATGCTGCATGAGGAGAGTCCGGAGAAAGAGTTGCAGGATGTTCATAAACCTTATATCGATAAGGTAATTCTGAAATCGCCCAGCGGACAAAAAATGTATCGTGAGCCTGATTTGATTGATGTTTGGTTCGATAGTGGTGCTATGCCTTATGCGCAATGGCATTTCCCTTTCGAACAAGAAGATAAAAGTTTACCCCCTCATTTTCCGGCCGACTTTATCGCAGAAGGGGTAGATCAAACCCGCGGCTGGTTCTATACGCTGCATGCTTTGGGTGTTTTACTCTTTGATTCTGTGGCATATAAAACGGTAG
>JBEISB010000180.1:0-4457 GCA_040375635.1 Chitinophagaceae bacterium
GAGTTGTGCTATTAATATCATGCATGTGTGTCAAAAAATGGGCTTTTAGGATAATGTATTTGAAGGCAAATCCTACGAAGAACATAAGTCTTACGAAGGCATAGCCTTCGAAGAGGGAAATTCGTGTCATCATCAACGGAGTTTCATTACCGAGCACCCTAGCCCCGATTGTAACAAAAAGCCCGCACGAGTCCGAAGGCGAGGAGGACTTGCCGTGGAAAGCGGGAAAAGCTTCAAAAAAAAATTATGATTTGCGTTGAAAGACCACGATATAATGGTGTGGACTATCGTACACTTTATCGAAGTCTTCGTCGATATCGTTTATTAGTTGTTTGACACAAGGATTGACCATGGCATCGGCGCGCCAGTTTTGAAATAAGATATAATCAATACGCCGTTTGCTTTGCTGCTCATAAAAATGGTAATCGCCACAGGGGGGTAATTGTCCTTGAATAAAACCCGGCACCGTTTGTCGCGGATTCATGCCGGCTTGCCAGTTTATCGGAAAATAATTGATCTCGGCTTCGTAGTTATTGAGCAGGATGAGGTGCTTGTTTTTTTCGGCCCCCAAAAAATCGCTGAAATGCAAAAACGATCCGTCTTGCTGAAATAAACTATCTCCCGTAGCTAAGCGTTGCCAATAATCGAAATGTAAATTCAATACCACCGACTCATCACGGATATACGATGAGGCTGACATGATTTCTTTACCCATGCGACTGGCATGCATGATATATGGTAAGCGGATGATAGAAAAACTAATAGAAATGAGAAAGCTGCAAACGATAAACAGGGTTTGTGCGAGTTCGGTCCATCGTTTGGTAGCGAAATACAACAACAAAAAAATGGGTGGCAAAAACACGAGACGAATATCTAAACTGCCGGCACCACCCACGCTGTGCGGACAAGTAATATACAACAATAAAGTGAGGCCGAATAAGCTGGCAAATACAATACCCTCCTTCATTTTCTTTTCGCGATGCACCGGTATGCGTGTTACAATCAGCAAAATAAAATAGGCCAATAAGAGAAGCGTGCAAGCCATGGCAGGATACACTTCGCTATAGCGGGTACTCTGACTGCCATAGAACTGAAGAAAGGCTTTTAGTTTATGGGCTAGTCCCCAAGGATGGGCTTCGGTACCTGCGCCTCGTTTTACTAAAAAGAGAGCAATCATTAATAGTGAGGGCATCATGACTAATAGTAGCTGAGAACCATATACACGCAAGCGACGATAGTCGAAAGGAATCAATAAACGAATATGTTCGCTCAGCCAGATGCAGGTAATGAGCATAATGGCAAAGAGGGCTGCCATGCCATGTGAAAAGGAGGTGAGCAAAAGAAAGAGACTGAGTCGCCATTGATGAACGGGATGATCGAAGTGGTGTCGAACACGCAGGTAATAGCCTGTGGTCCAGAAAAAGAAACCTATGGCAAGACTATAATTATAAAAACCTTCTTGAAAGGCCAACGTAAATAAAAATGGGAAGAAGAGAAAACTCAAAAACGAATTTTCGGGATGAACCGAGCGAATGACATAGCGAAATCCGAAGGCAAAAACCAGCACATAAGCCATTTGAAAAAGCTTATCCGCCAGCCAATACGGAAACACTTGTAATAGGGCACCAATCACCAAATGCCCCGTCCAATTTGGATCGAGATTACGGTTAATCTGAAAATAGGGTTCGTAAAATTGGCGTGAATGCCCAAACACAAAATCGAAGAGCACGCGGGCATTGTACGTATGACTAGCTCCGTCGCCGGTTATATAAAAGCGGGGCAAAATGATGATGCTCAGCGCTAATAACACCAGCAGATAAAACAAATATTTCTCGAACCGAAGCATCGGTTAAAGGTAACGACAAAATCAAGAAAACCTTAGCGAGCGAAGGTGAAACTATGATTACTTTTTGAAGGGGTCGGCGTACATAGGTTCGCTAATCATACGCGTATCAGTAAAGGTTTTCAGATAGGCAATGAGGCATTGTTTCTGATAGTTACTTAAGGTAAAGCGGAGGGGCTCACTAAATTTACCCGAACTGGTATTGGTAACAACCTTGGCGAGTTGAGCAATATTGGGATCGCTGGTTGCCCCGAAAGGAAAGAAATTGACATTGCCCCAATTGGCGGCGCGAAGGTTCGAACTCAAATTAGCATGGGGTTGAATATTATGGCTGTAGAAGTTAATTACTTCATCGAGGGTACGGAAACGGCCATCATGCATATAGGGGGCTGTAAGGGCAATATTGCGCAGACTAGGCACTTTAAACATGCCTTCTAAAGAAGGGTTTTGTGTGCTGGTACCGCCTAATCCTTTATCACTATAGTGTTCGTCTAACCCAATATTCTCAAACTGACTTCCTCCCCATCCGAAGGCGGCATTGTCGGCACCATGACAAGAGGCACAGGGTAGCGAAACCAAAAAGAGTTCGCGACCCACGCGTTCGTCGAGGGTATAAATTTGTTCGGGCGATTTTACTTTCTCTTGGTCTTGCTTGGTTTCGAAAGAAACAATGCTGCTAATAAATTGCTTTAGGGCCAAGGCAATTCTTTCTTTATTTACGGTTTCATCACCAAAAGCTTGTACAAAAAGAGGTTTGTAGTAATCGAGCGACTGTATTTTTTTAATAACTACTTCCGGATCATCAATACCCATTTCGATATGGTTACTGATGGGTTTCATGACCATGTTTACTAAGGAATCTTCTCGACCATCCCAGAAATAATGCGATTGATTAATGGCATTGCAAATCATCGGGGTATTACGCGGTGTATTTTTCAGGGCTAGTCCTTCAGACGATTTCATGCCATCCGTAAAGGCAAGACTTTGCATATGACAACTTCCGCAAGAAACGGCATTGTTGGCCGATAGTTTGCGTTCGTAAAATAAAACCCTGCCCAAGGTAGCTATCTGATTATTGATAGGTTCTACAGGCATATTGAAATGATTGGTCTGCTGTACACGCGATTGATAATCGTATGCAGAAGAAGGTAGGCTAGGAGTTTCGTTATGATCAGATAGACCGTCTAACGATGGCTTATGACAAGCCACAATGAGTAAGGCGGCACTGAGTATAGATAGGATGAGTGTCTTTTTCATGATAAAAAGTTAAAACGAAAATAAGATAAATAAGGAAACAGGGAAGGCAGGTGTAATCAAATTATGTTTCGATGTTGAGTAGGAGTTTTGCGGAAATTGTCCACTCACTGTAGTTTCTAATTTGTTGACGGCATGCACAAAATACAATCCGGCGTCGCTACCTAATGCCACGCGTTTGCTAATATAGTATTGAACAGACAGAGAAAGAGCGGCACCAGAATAGCTTGAAATATCTTTCTGTAAAAATCGATTTCCTTGAAAGTCCGTTTCATCGGCCGTGCTATCTCTATTTCCCATAACTAACATCAGTCCTGCCCCCGCTTTCCAACGAGCTTGATCGAGCAGAAAATATTCATAGCCCAGGCCTACATCAAAATTCTTAGTGCTCGATTTTCTGGGTACAGAGGTTGAAGATGCTTCGAGACTTTCATGATCGGCATTTACACCTAAGGCGAAACGTAAGGCCGAATGTTTGCACATCATCATGCGATAGGAGAAAAGGTAGGGGGATAACGTTTGATTTGTTGTATTGTTTAGTTTGAGGTAACGATCTAAAAATGGAGCGGCATTCACACCCACTTGATGTCCGTGAATCCACTTTTTTTTCGGTTTGTTGGTTGTCTCCGCCGATTGGGCATAAAGACCCGCAGCAGCCATCGAAAGGGTGAGTGTAAAGAGAAGAATTTTATGTTTCATATCATCAAGTGAGGTATAGACGAAAGAAGTGAGCAAAAAGTGAGTACAAATAGACAATTTTTATCTGAATTTGAGCAAGGCATACCCTAAGCCGGTAGCCAACAAGCACGCAATTAAAGATAAGCTAATGTATAGCAACGATAATCCTATTTGTTGCTGTTGCAGGAGTTTGATATTTTCCAAACTGAAAGTAGAAAAAGTGGTAAATCCCCCACAGAAACCACTTACCAGTAAAAATGGGTATATCGAAAGCGTTGTATCATTTACAGAAGTCGACAAATGTCCCATGAGCCAACCAATCAAAAAACAGCCTATAACATTCACCAGAAAAGTAGCCATAGGAAAGCCAGAAACAGCAGGTATATATAGCGACAGCAAGTATCTGAGTACACTGCCAACTCCTCCACCTACAAAAACAAATAATGCGTTTCGCATCTTGTAAATATAGTTTTCACAACTGAATATTATATCCTGTTGAGCGAAAAACTATCTTTTCCTCGCAATGAAAGTTGAATAATAAAGTTAGTTGTTTAATTTTTCAAGATTCCCTCTGAACCAAATGCGCCGGCATGCGTCATCCCTCTGCGCTCTCTGCGATTTGCCCCCTTAACGCCTCTGCGTAAAAATAACCTTTGTCTTTGTAAGTATAATCCCCCTGTGC
>JBEISB010000197.1:0-3700 GCA_040375635.1 Chitinophagaceae bacterium
AAGAGGGTGCCCTGTTTGGCTTTAGATTTTTAATAGGAATTCGAGAATAGATTTCTCATATAATACGAAATATTTGGTCAGAATTTTCGATTCAATACGAAATATTTGGTCAGAATTTTCGATTCAATCCGAAAATTCTATTAATTTTGATGGAAAATCATTCCATTGATTCCTCGTCTACTATATCCTGATCTCGAAAAAGAACTCTTTCAAGGGCGGGCTATTCTTTTATTAGGGGCAAGGCAGGTGGGTAAAACTACTTTGCTAAAGCAGATTACCGACAATAAACAACAAGTGCTTTGGCTCAATGCCGACGAATCAGCGGTTCGGAATCTATTTGATGATATATCCTTGCAAAAAATCAAACAAATCATTGGCGATCAAAACATTTTGGTAATCGATGAGGCTCAACGATTGCAAGACCCGGGGCGAAGTATTAAAGTGATTGTAGACAACCTACCCCATGTGCAGGTACTAGCAACAGGATCTTCTAGTTTTGAGCTAAAAAATAAAGTCAATGAGCCATTAACCGGTCGAAAGTGGGAATTTCATTTGTTTCCCCTCACCTTTCAAGAGTTGAGTCGGGCCACCAATGTATGGGTCGAAAAACAAAATCTAGAGCAGCGGCTCCTTTTTGGCTCCTACCCGGCCGTGGTAAATCAGCCTGCCAAGGCCAAAGAAATCATCATAGAACTGAGTGAAAGCTATTTATACAAAGATTTATTTATGTGGGGCGGATTAAAAAAGCCCGAAAAAATTACTCGTCTCCTTCAGGCCTTAGCTTTTCAAATTGGCAATCAAGTAAGCTTTCATGAATTGTCTCAACTTGTAGGGCTCGATAAGGAGACCATAGAAAAGTATATCGATATTCTCGAACAATGTTTTATCATCTTTCGTCTCAATAGCTTTAATCGAAACTTGCGTAATGAACTCAAGAAAAGTCGTAAGATATACTTTTATGATACCGGGGTACGAAATGCCATTCTCCGCGACTTCCGACCCATCGCCGAAAGACAAGATATTGGAGCCCTGTGGGAAAATTATATCGTGAGCGAAATCTGGAAAAAGAAGAAATACCAAGACTATTATGCTCGTCTCTATTTTTGGCGAACACAAAATCAACAAGAAATCGATTTGTTATTTGAAGAGGATGCAGCCATAACAGCTATCGAAATCAAATGGAACCCTAAGCATAAACATAAGTTCAACGCTCAATTTCTCGAAACCTATCAACTCAAAGAAACGATAATTATCCATCCGGGTAATTACGAGGAGTTTTTATTACGCTAATCTCCAAACAATTTCATACAGCCCTTTTGCTTCCTTATCTTTGGCCCTCTTAAAAATAGAATTCATGTCGCAGCAACTGATTGAATGTGTGCCTAATTTTAGCGAAGGCATCAACCTCGATACCATCAACAAAATAACCGCCGAAATCGAAAAAATCGAAGAGGTAAAATTATTAGATGTGGATCCCGGCAAAGCCACCAACCGAACCGTGGTTACTTTTGTGGGCGAACCCCAACCGGTTATTGATGCAGCTTTTCTGGCCATTCGAAAAGCAGCGGAGTTGATAGATATGCGCACGCATAAAGGTGAGCATCCCCGCATGGGAGCCACCGATGTTTGTCCACTCATTCCGGTGAGTGGCATTAGCATGGACGAAACGGTTGCCTGGGCCAAAAAGCTTGCCCAACGCGTAGGTTCGGAATTAAACATTCCGGTCTTTTTATACGAAAGTGCTGCCCAAAAAGAAGATCGTAAAAATTTGGCTACCATCCGTGCTGGCGAGTACGAAGGTCTTGCCGATAAATTAAAAGACCCGAACTGGACTCCCGATTATGGTTCTGCAGAATTCAATGCCCGCAGCGGCGCCACGGTTATTGGTGCCCGCGATTTTTTGGTGGCCTATAATGTCAATCTCAATACCACCTCTACCCGCCGTGCCAATAGTGTGGCTTTCGATTTGCGCGAAAACGGAAGAGTGAAAGAACTAAATGGCAAAAAGGTATTAGACGAAAACGGACAAGAAGTACGCGAGCCCGGTTTATTAAAAAGCGTAAAAGCAATTGGTTGGTATATCGAAGAATATGGCATTGCCCAAATTTCTATGAACCTTACCAATATTAGCATTACCCCTTTGCATATTGCTTTTGACATCGCCGTAGAAAGAGCTCATGCCAGAGGTATGCGCGTTACCGGTAGCGAGCTCGTTGGCTTAGTGCCCTTGCAATGCCTTCTCGACGCCGGAAAATACTTTTTAGAAAAGCAACGCCGCAGCACCGGTGTAAGCGAAGCCGAACTCATTCGGATAGCGGTAAAAAGTATGGGACTTGATGAATTAGCCCCCTTCGATCCGAAGAAAAAAATTATTGAGTATCAATTGCGTGATGTATCTACTAAAAAACTCATAGACCTTAACCTGCAGGCCTTTGCCAACGAAACCGCCAGCGAAAGTCCGGCCCCGGGTGGGGGAAGTATCAGTGCCTACTTAGGCGCCCTCGGTGCTTCATTAGGCGCTATGGTAGCTAACCTGAGTAGTCATAAAAAGGGCTGGGACGAGCAGTGGAAATTTTTTAGCGATTGGGCAGCACAAGGACAAGCCCGTAAAGACGAACTCCTGCGCCTTGTTGATGAGGATACCCTTTCGTTTAATAAAATTATGGAAGCCTTTGCTTTGCCTAAAAGTAGCGACGACGAAAAAGCCAAACGCACGGAGGCGATACAAGCGGCTACTTTATATGCCACCCAAGTGCCATTACGTACCATGAAGGTATGTTACGAAACTTTTCCGCTCATCAGAGAAATGGTCGACAAAGGAAATCCGAATAGTGTTACCGATGGGGCTGTGGGGGCTCTTTGTCTGCGCTCTGCCATTTATGGGGCTTATTTAAATGTAAAAATCAATGCCTCAGGCTTAAAAGAGAAAGCCATCGCCGAACCGCTACTCAACGAGGCCGAATCGATATTGAAAAAGGCTTTACAAGAGGAGACCCATATACTTGAGCTCACCCAAGCCAAGATGTAAGTAGGCAGTCGGCTTCTTGGAAGGGAGTTATCTAACCAACGGCCATAAACGGCACACTGTACATATTTCATAACCCACAATACAGCATGGGTAGGCATATCTATGGCTCAATTGTTAGCGATTAGTCTTTGTAGGTTTAATGAACACTAGAAACGACATTCGGCTGCTAAAGCGGTAAAAGAGAACTAAAAGTTCAGAATAAGACGTAAAAGTGCTGAAATATGAACTAAAAGTTCAAAATAAGAAGAATTTAGGCAAGGGCTTACCCAAGGGCATATCTAGTTTTGCAACACCACTTCCCACTTGGTCTGTTCACTAAGCAACGGGTATAGGGTAATGAAACAAAACAAAATCCTACATTATGAAAAAACACTATTTTTTTCTGCTCTGCTTTTTTCTGCTACTGCAAGGCAAAGCCCAAATCCCTAACTATGTACCCTCTAACGGATTGGTAGGCTGGTGGCCTTTTAATGGCAATGCTAATGATGAAAGTGGGAATGGGAATCATGGAACGGTTAGTGGGGCAACATTAACGGCTGATAGGAATGGGGGCGTGAATAGTGCCTATTATTTTGATGGAACATCAGCATATATAAATGTGCAATTGTCCTCGATATTAAATTCATTTCCGTCAAACTCAGAAATTACAACAAATCTGTGGGTTAACACAAA
>JBEISB010000114.1:0-7327 GCA_040375635.1 Chitinophagaceae bacterium
CCATGCTTTGATGATAAGAAAGGCTACTAGCATACCCCCCAAATGAGCAAAATGCGCAATATTATCGGTGGCACTATTGCGGAGTCCTGCATACAATTCAAATAAGGCATAAAAGGCAACAAAGTACTTGGCTTTAATCGGGATAGGAATGAAGTAGAGATACAATTCTGTATTGGGAAACAAATAGCCAAAGGCAAAGAGAATACCAAAGACCGCCCCCGAAGCGCCCACGGTGGGGGTATCTCTGATTCCCTCGAGATATCGGTTCAGTTCAAATGAAATCGAATGTAAAAAAGTGGCCTGCGTAGTGCCCTGCGTGGCTTGCCATTGTTGCTTGATATCATAAACCAATATCCCCAAACTCGAATTCGGCGATATAGAATGCTTACTTAGATAGGTACTGTAGGCATTGAGCGTTGGGTGATTTTGAAATGCGGTAATCAGATCTTGCACCTGAGACAATTGCCAACTCACTACACCCAGATGCAATAAAGAAGCGCCAACACCGCACAGTAAATAAAAATATAAGAAACGTTTCGGCCCGAATACATTCTCTAATACAGAGCCAAACATCCAAAGGGCAAACATATTCGAGAAGAGATGCATAAAACCTGCCTCGTAATTTGCTCCCGCAATCCCTACATCGCCATGCATAAAGAGATGGGTAAGCAGTTGCCAAATTTTAAACTGCGTCGAGCTCCAATGATGTAAGGCAAGGTAATTGGCTAAGTCGACCCCTTGTCTTCCGAATACAATGGTTGCCAGAAAAAATAATCCATTAATGATAAGAAGGTTCTTGACCACAACGGGCAAGATCTCGAAACGAGAGGGTCTGAAATCCATACAACAAATGTAAGGGTTGTGAGCCGAAAAAGCCGAAACGCGATATTGGTAAAATTGAATGCGTCCCGTTACATCTTATAACAAACCAACGAAAGAATTCTGGCCTAGTATTGTTAAGGATTAACTCCATTAAAATGCAAAGAATATAAGTTAATTTTGGAACTATGAATCATTTAGAAGTGATAAAGAATGAACTCAAAGCGCTAAAACCAGAACTATCTGAAAGGTTTTCAGTGAGTGATATTGGGTTGTTTGGCTCCATCACTCGAGCCGATTTTAATGACGCAAGTGATGTAGATATTATTGTGGACTTCACGCAGCCTATTGGCATTGAGTTTATTGACTTGGCCGATTTTTTAGAAACCAATATCAAGAGAAAAGTTGACTTAATCTCTAAAAATGGATTGAAGGCTAATTTCTATGCCAAAATCGAAAAGGAAATCCAATATGTCTAGAAGAGATAGCGACATCCTAATACAAGATATGCTTGAGAGCTGTTCTAAGATTAATAAATATGTGGGTAGCTTAACATTCAAGGAATTTCAAGAAGACGATAAAACAATAGACGCGGTCATTCGAAATTTTGAAATCATTGGAGAAGCGGCAAATGGACTTTCTGAAGATTTTAAGGACAAGCACATTGAGGTGGATTGGCATAAAATTCGAGGATTTAGAAATCGAATAGTACATGATTACGCCGGTGTTGATTTGAAAATAATTTGGTCGATAATTACCAATTTTCTTCCAGATTTGATTAAAAAACTACAGGGTATCGATATCTAAATCGCCGACTAACCGCACTTCATTTGCGAATATTAGCAAAACAACGAATTAAATAGAAGACCTAAACTGATTATCTGGTTCTTAGGTAATGTAAATTCGTCGGAAATCGACAATGAAGCCGTCGGATAGCAAAATGACCTAACATTTTAATATCAACCTATTTACTACCCATAGCCTCCTGCAAAGGTGCTTCATATAGGTTTGCCCATTCAGCTACCATACCCCAAGATTGTCCGCCAACGTTTATTTCGCCTGCATTGACTGTTCCTAGTTTTTCAAAGGCATGTCCTGATAAGGCGGCTTCAAAGGCAGCTTCTTGTCCTGGTTTTACCGACACCACAAAACGGCTTTGCGCTTCACCAAACAAAAAAGCATCGGCTCGCAAATCATCACGTAACTGTAAGTCAAATCCTAGGTTTCGTTGCTTGGCACTTTCGAGCAAACTCGTAAACAATCCCCCTTCGGCGATATCATGGGCAGACCGTATCAAACCTTGTTGAATCAGTTTTAATATCGTTTGCTGCGTATGTTGCTCTTCTTGTAAATCAAAATAAGGCGCTGGCGATAAAGCGATACCAACAATTTTATGCAAATATTCGCTACTACCTAAATCATTACGACTTTTTCCTACCAAATAAATACTATCTCCGGCTTCTTTAAAATCCATAGTCATCCGTTGACTAATATTTTCGATAATGCCTACCATACCGATTGTAGGTGTTGGATACACAGGTCCATCAGGCGATTGATTATAAAAGCTAACATTACCTCCGGTAACCGGCGTATCGAGTGCAAGACAAGCCTCACTCATTCCCTGAAGGGCATACACAAACTGATAATACACCTCCGGATTATACGGGTTCCCAAAATTCAAACAATTGGTAATGGCACTTGGCGTTGCGCCACTGCAAACAATATTGCGAGCCGCTTCACAAACGGCAATCATACCCCCCACTTTCGGATCGGCATGTACATAACGACTATTACAATCTACGGTGCAAGCAATTCCTTTTTTTGTTTCTTTAACCCAAACTACGGCTGCATCACTGGGGGCATTGGTGCTGGCATTGGCTGTTCCTACCATGCTATCATATTGGTCATATACCCAACGCTTGCTTGCTATATTGGGCAAACTCACCACTTGCTGAGCCATCGATCGTAAATCCGTTGGCACAGGAATGCTATCCATCTTGAATGCATCTCTCTCAACAAAATAGGCAGGTTCGGAATATTCGCGCTCATATACAGGAGCACCACCCCCTAATACTAAACTCTCTGCAGGAACTTCAGCTACCAACTCATCATGCATATAAAATTTGAGCATCGGATCTGTGGTTACTTCACCAATCTGCTCACAATGAATATCCCACTTCTCAAAAATATCCATCACCGTTTTCTCTTGTCCTTTCTTCACTACAATCAGCATACGCTCCTGACTCTCACTCAACAGCATTTCCCATGCCTTCATGTTTTTTTGTCGAGTAGGCACCTTATCGAGGTGAATAATCATTCCGTGCTCGCCCTTAGCACTCATCTCGGAGGTACTGCAAGTAATGCCGGCTGCACCCATATCCTGCATACCGATAATGGCGTCAGTTTCTACAAGCTCCATACAAGCCTCCAGCAATTTCTTTTCCTGAAAGGGATCTCCTACCTGAACGGCAGGTAAGTCTTTAGCACTATCTTCGTTAATATCAGCACTGGCAAAGCTTGCCCCACCGATACCATCTTTTCCGGTATCACTTCCAACAATAAATACAGGATTCCCTTCGCCATAGGAAGTTGCCGAGATGGTTTTACCGGTCTTCATTACCCCAACACTCATGGCATTTACCAACGGGTTGGTGCTGTAACAGTCTTCGAAATAAACTTCCCCACCGACAGTAGGTACGCCAAAACAATTTCCATAATGACTAATTCCTTTTACAACCCCTTGCAACAGGTGACGGGTTTTTTCGTCTTTCAAATTTCCAAAACGCAAGGAATTGAGGGTAGCTATCGGGCGAGCCCCCATAGTAAAAATATCTCTGTGAATACCACCAACGCCAGTTGCTGCCCCCTGAAATGGCTCAATCGCTGAGGGGTGATTATGAGACTCTATTTTAAAGCTACAAGCCCATCCATCCCCGATATCAATTAATCCGGCATTCTCCTCCCCGGCTTTGGCCAACACTTTGGAACCCTCCTTGGGTAATGTTTTCAGCCATTTGATTGAATTTTTATAACTACAGTGCTCACTCCACATCACACTATACATAGCGGTTTCGGTAAAATTGGGGGTACGGCCCAAGACCTTCTTAATGGCTTCAAATTCTGATGCGGTGAGTCCGAGTTTCTGTGCCTGTTCGAGCGTAGCTGTCTGCATATTACTTGTTTTCTGGGTATGAGGTTGCGAAAATAAGACTTGTGTTTCTTTTAATTTCTGATTCGTGAAGACTATTTTAATCTGTTACAGCCGCAATGCTCGAAAAGATAAGCAAAAGGCATAAATTAATAGATTCTCGTCTGAATGGTGTCGATTTCACCCCCTCTGCTTGTTGCCTCATTCTCCCCCTTTGTCATAAGCAGGCAACCGAACCATCGAGCCCTCATTACATAGAGAATGAATCGTGGTAACTTATCAAATACAATTTCAAAAAAGAGGGGCAACAGGAACACGAAAAGCTCAGGTCATTCAGGCCTTATTTCCAAAGATAAAATATAGAAAGCTTTCTCCAACTATACCAAAAAAGACAAAAGCGAACATGCTTCGTTACCTTGTATTCAATTCGTTTCGAAAAAATAATTTCAAACAATCAGCAACTGTATACGAATTTGTATACTTTTGCAACAGACATCAAGATTCACTTCAATGTGAAACCAACCGAGTTAGAACACCACGGTGGTAAAAACAGATGAGGGTCAGCCGACCAAAAAACGTTCAAAGCAAAACTGTTCGGTTTATTTTTCTTCTGAGTTCTTGATGATTAAAAAAAAATCATGAAAAACTCAAAACAGTTTCTTAGAACAATCGGCGTGTATGGTTTCGACCATCTCGAATTAGTAATCCTCGCTTCACTCGTAACCGAAGACCCGCTACTGCTTATCGGCAAAGCCGGTACAGGGAAAACGTATTTACTCAA
The DNA here is from genome assembly GCA_040375635.1 of Chitinophagaceae bacterium. Lineage (GTDB taxonomy): Bacteria > Bacteroidota > Bacteroidia > Chitinophagales > Chitinophagaceae > OLB11. The sequence continues at coordinate 4,749 of JBEISB010000114.1, forward strand.
CAGCATTTCTGAAGCGCTGCATCTTGACCATCGGCACTACAATGCCAGCTTTCTTTCATTTGACGACCTCCTTGGTTTTCCTTATCCTAACAGCAGTAACCAGGAAGTTACTTATCTAAAAACACCTGCCACAATCTGGGAGGCAGAGTCGGTGCTCATTGATGAGTTGAGTCGGTGCAAGCCAGAAGTGCAGAATAAATTTTTCTCTATCATCCATGAAAAAAAGATTCAAGGATATGCCCTTGAAAACCTAAAATACCGCTGGGCCGCAATGAACCCGATACAATCTGTACACGAGGATGCTGATGATTCCTATGAAGGAAGCCTATCTCTCGATCAGGCCCTTGCCGACCGCTTCGCATTTATCATTGAAGTACCCGACTGGAGTGATTTATCGAAGGAAGAACAAGAACTCGTTATTTATCCCGCAGGCGAAGGCGCTATTTCTCATTCCTCCATCGAAATGTTACAACTAATTAGCACCATGAAACTAAAATTTATTGAGCATATTATCAAACCAACGAATGAAACTGTCTCCTACTGCAGAATCATAAGTACCCTGCTTGGCGAACAAGGATTTCGAATTTCACCAAGAAGAGCCAGGCTTTTCGCTAGAAATTTCACTGCTCTATTTTTAGTCGCCGGCGAACTTGGTTGTTCTCTTGACAGTAAAGGCAAAAACCAGCTCTACAAACTTGGATTGCGATGGAGTCTTCCGCAACGTGCCTGGAAAGGACAAATACCCGATCATATCATTGACGCTGCGCACTCAGAATGTATGCGACTGGTTATTCAGAGCCAGCCGAATGAATGTTGGCTTTCTGAATTTCTGATGACACCCCACCTAACGACAAGAATGGATATGATCATGAGTGATGATATTGATAGAGAGACTAAAAGTTTGGCCATCATGCAGATGATCAAGCAAGACAGTATAGCAAGAGTTGGTGTTTTTGCCTTTGCCACCCAACCCATTTTAGAAACATACAATACTATCAACGAGGAGGCCCTGAATGAACTAACCGACGTTGCTGTTCGTATTATGAATGTCGACGGAAAAATGGAGTGGCGTGAGAATCCTAACGCAAACGGAACCATACATCCGGAATGGGCTGCCTGTGCTCATTATATCGACTCCCTAAAAAAACATCTAACAATCAGAAAAAAAAGAGCCAAGCAATTTTTCCTCTACCTCGTTTGCCAGAATGCCCCTATCAGCCAACCTGAATATATCGAGATTGAACTGAATGATTGCTTCAAGTGCGCTGAAAAATACCTTCCATCAAGCCCCTATAGAATAAACAACTAAGTATGAATTCTACTCAGGAAACAATCAATGGTCCTGCGGGACAACGTCACCTGTTAAATACCGGTGGACCAAGGAGCCGGGTCCGTTCCGAAAAAATTACTTCCAATATTTTTGATACGGAAGAATTAAAAACGCATAGCGAAATTCATTCTTTACATATCCCCGAAAATACTACTGATATAGAAAAATGGGTAATCTCGTTGTACGAACCCGGCGTACTTTTTGACTGGGAGCATGTCAAAGAAAAATTAAAATTACCCGCAGTCCGTATGCTGGTCGTACCTACTGACATAAAAGTTGAGTCATCTACATGCAGGTATGAAATGTTCAGGAGTGCCGTAATTCTTTCGAAGTGCAGCCGCAACTATTACACCCCTGATTCTCCTATGATATTTACAAGGAATCGCCTGAACAGAAACGTTGAATTAGTAACAATCAATCTTAGCACTTACTATGAAATGGACTGAAAAACAAATTAGATATATTATTCAGGATATGGCAGATGAAAATCCACTAGCGTGCCGCGCGCTGTTTGCCATAACAGCTGTGAAATTCACAAATAAGGTTTCTACGATGGCGGTAACCCTCTCTAAAAATCCTATCCTTAAAATCAATCTTGCCTTTTGCCAAGAACACCTTCAGTCGGAAGATGACGTAAAAGCCATATTACTTCATGAGTTTCTTCATATACTTCTTTTGCATACCGAAAAATATGAAGTCTGCAACCCGCTGCTGAATATTGCCCTTGATGCCATTATCAATTCGATTATTTACCGTTACCAAGGCATGAAGTATGCTCAATTTTTTATGCGCTATTACCCTTGGAAAAAGATGAGCTTTCTATTGCGTAAAGAACCAGCATCGCCAGAAGAATATGCAGAAATCGGTGATGAGTGGATAAACGTTCATGCAAAAATTTATGAAGGAAAATACTGTGCAGATGACCTTTATGAACTCCTTAGCTACTTAAAAGAGAAAATCAATATAAAAGACATAGAAGAAATTATGCTGCTCGGGAACCATTCTGATGAAAAAATTTCTGAGGAGATAAAAAAAATACTAAATGATATTCTAAAAAAAATGGACGGGACGCTGATTTGGAATAAGCCCGGCACGCGAGGCGCAGGAGAGAAATTACATACAGAAGAGCAAAAAATCATTCGATATAAAGAAAATAAATGGAAACAATCAACACTACATCTTTTGAAAAAATGTTTACTACCCGACAAGATATCAAAACATGAAATCACAACAAGGGAAGTGATGATGC
>JBEISB010000141.1:0-5997 GCA_040375635.1 Chitinophagaceae bacterium
GGTTCAGAGCATCTGCCTTACAAGCAGAGGGTCCGCGGTTCGAACCCGTGTGCTCCCACAGAAAAAACCCAACATAATTATGTTGGGTTTTTTTTATGGAACCCATTCCAAATTGAAAATCGGGGATCAGGACCAAAAATTGTGGAGTAAAGAATCATTTTATTATCAGGGCGTGCCCTTGGGGCCGTGCTATCCGTTACAAGTCCTCGCTCGTGCCTCGCTGTGGGCTTTTCTCTCCTATCACTCACGCCAAGCCGAAAAACAGTGAAACGCTATAGTATTAATCATCATGGGTAGGCCTGTCTGAGATGTATACCAAAATAAAAAGTGTTCAATATCTATCGACAAAAACGCTACCTCAAGACGTTGCCATGAATAATAATTCACAGCATCCGGCAAATGCCAACAAAACGGTAGTTCCCCTTTTCGTGTTCGCAGAGTCTCCGACTCGGGACTCTGCGATAAATAAAAACTGCAGCGTCCGGAAAATTCTGTCGAGACATTCATCCCACCAATCAAATACCGAGACGATAAGGAGACGATAAAAGTGTAGTTTTTAGCGCCCGTTTACGAACTCTACATTGTCCTATGTATATTATGATAATTCTTAATTATTGTCAACCTATGTTAGGACGAGGCAGTAAATCTGGTCATAAAAAAAGGCTGCCTTATGCAGACAGCCTTTCATTATATAATCAGAGAGATTATTGGTGAGAGAACGTACGTTGTTGGGTACCGAAACTTGCATTACGTACAGCCCAAGTGATAATGGTATCGCTCACATCTGGATAGATGAAAGAGTTTACGCAATATAAATCACCGGCAGCAGTTGGCTGACTAGGCACCACCAATGTAGTGTCATCAATTTGGCCAAAATAAGCCTTAATCGCGAAAGCAGAAGGCAAGAGAACACCTCCTACATTATCTGTGCTATAAAGGCCTGCAGCTACTTTCATTACATTCATTGGTGAGTTATTCGTAGTACGATTATAAACACCGCTGTAGTCTAATGTATCGCTTACATTCGTTACCAAGACAAAACGTGTACCTGTGTTGGTATAACCGTATTTATTTTTAAAAGTATACTGCACAGTATAAAAACCTGGCGTCGTAGGGTCGATGTCATTAGTAACCGAAATCGGAGTCAAATTCTCATTCGTTACCGTATCAACAGCCGTTGCTCCAGCATCAGAAAAATTTCCACCAACAGGCATACTCACAAATTGAGACCCATTAATTGTAATGATAGGATAAGAAGCTGTAACCACTTCAGATACATTTTCAACTTCCTTTTTACAACCGAAGGCTAACAGTAACCCTAAGGCTAAAATTGATATTTTAATTTTATTCATTTTCTTTCTTTTTTAATGTTTACAATTAATTGGCATCCCACCATACTTTCACATCTACCTGTTTCAATCCAGGGAAATTCGCATTTAAGTTAATTTCCTCTGTAGGATACAAGAAGCGAGCTGGCTTTTTAGCACCAATGAGTGAATTTACAGATTGAATTAAGAAGTCAGGATATCCTGTACGACGTTGTTCTGTCCATGCTTCAAATCCTTGATTCCCGCACATTGAAAACCATTTTTGGGTTACGATATGACGAATCTTATCAGAAGTTGTTCCTGCTGCAGGATAAATCCCCCAATAAGTACTATCCTTGTAATAAGATATTTCAGCCGCATCAGTAATACCGTAATTCTCGAAACTAGCATCGATGGCATCATAGAAAAGGGTTTGATCATCACCCCCTGTTCCCCAACCACGAGCCGCAGCTTCTGCTTGCAGTAACAAACTTTCGCTAGAGGAAATGAAACGTACCGGTGCAGCGGCAGATTCCGTATTCGCAGCTTCTGCTCCTACTGCAGCACTTCCAATTGATTTTCCTGAAGCGCTCGTTGAGTTGTTATAGTCACCTTGTGTATTTCCTACCACAGTACCATTAGACAAAGGCTTATAGAAAACAAACACACGGGGATCAGCATTACTATTCATGCTATCCACACAAGTTTTACTTGCAAAGATGTTTTGTGTTTTACCATAACCCACCATTTCAGAGTATAATGGATTTTCGCTACCACCAGCCGTTGAGAAGGCAACAAGAGCATCATCACCCGCCGCGATAAAATCATGGTTAGGATCATTCATGATGCTATCTACCAAGGCTTCTGATTTCACAGGATTGATTTCAGACATACGTAAAGCCATTTTCAACTTTAAGGTATAAGCAAACTTAGCCCACTTCTGCATATCCCCTTGATAAATCACATCATCAGCTCCTGGATGGATTTCTGCATTGGGATCAATCAAAGCAATCGCTTGATCTACTTGCTTTATCAAACTATCGTAAATAGCCGATTGTGCATCATACTTTGGAGATACGATACCTCCATTATCTGGTAAACCTAATAATGACTGCGTGTAAGGAACATCTCCCCAAGCATCCGTGATCAATTGGAAAGTGTAGGCACGTAATAATTGAGATACAGCCATATACTGCTTATTATTACTTGAAGCTGCCTTATTGTACACATAGTTCAAATCTGCCAAGGCTCCACTATACAAGGTACTCCAAGCGCGATTGTAGTTATCGGTTGAAGGAGCATACTGATCGTACTGCTTGTATTGATTCGCTAAAGGCGATTGTGTCCAATATTGAGACCAGAAAGAGCCATTTACTTGGAAATTATTTCCGAGTACGTGAGCAATAGCTACCTCAGCAGAAGGGAGAACGAGCTCTATTCCTGGATTATTGGCAATATTAGGGTTTTGATTAACGTCGAGATATTTTTTACAGCTGCCGAAAGCCAATGTACCCAAGGCAAGCATTGCAGCAATTTTTATTCTTGTATATTTCATAATTGTCTTGTTTTGTTTTTTAGAAAGTTAAACCTAATCTGAATCCATAGTTACGTACTGAAGGACGAGCACTGAAATCAAACCCTTGCAAGTTAGAGGCACCACCAGAGTTTACTTCAGGATCTACGTAGTCGTTTCCTTTGTTTGTCCAAAGAACGAGATTGCTTCCGAATACAGAGAAATTACCAGATCCGATAAAGGTTTTGCTAAACCACTTCTGTGGTAATTTGTATCCAATAGATACCTCACGTAACTTAACATATCCTGCTTTGATAAGGTCTTGCCCTGCAGGCTTAACATTTGCAGCTGTATAGTAATTGTATACATCCGTTAATATAGATGTATTTTTTACGTAATCGCCATCTGAATTTTGATATACTGAATTATCCCATAAGAAAGGTTGACGATCATTAACCGTAGTAGATGGGGTAACCCCTACGAATTCAAGGATATCTTTCGTACGAGAGTATAAATAACCTCCTTGCTTCGTATCAAATAAAACATTTACGCTTAAGCCTTTATAGCTAAAGTTAGTTCCCCAAGAAGCGATGAATTTAGGTTGATATGAACCTAAGTAAACAGGGGCGCTTGTAGAACGAGGAGCTCCTGTTGCAGAATCAATCACTTGATTACCGTTTGCATCTTTTAATAAGTCAACTGCGTAGAATGTACCGAAAGGTTTTCCAACAGCAGCCACAATACTCATTCCGCTAAAGCCACCAATCACGATTTGATCTACACCATTTGGCAATTCAACCACTTCGTTTTTGTTACGTGTGTAAGTTCCATAAAGATCCCATTTGATGCCTTTCATTTTTACAGGCGTAAAACGCAATCCTAATTCAATGCCTTTGTTGGTCATAACACCCGCATTGATAAAACGACTAGTATACCCAGAAGAAGAAGGTGTTGGTACATTTAAGATCTGGTCTTTCATTCTGCTGCTGTATACAGTGAAGTCGAAACCAACACGATCTTGTAAGAACGACATCTCAACCCCGATTTCTTTAGCCACCTGACGTTCAGGCTTTAAATCTGGATTCCCCATTACATTCTGGTAGCTGAATCCTGGTACATCGTTAAAAGGAAAGATATTAGAACCAAATCCACTGCTAATGGTAGCACTTGTGAAGCCTGGATTATTATTTTGATAAGCTAAGGCGTCATTACCTACAGAAGAAATGTTCGCACGAAGTTTACCATAATTCATAATCTTACGAGCCGATTCAGACAAATGTTGTGTAAACAACCATGATGCGCTCATAGAAGGATAGAAATAAGAACGGTTATTAGCTGCGAGTGTAGAGCTCCAATCGTTACGACCTGTAAATTCTAAGAACAAGAATTTATTAAAATCGAAATTCACTGTGGCATACATACCCACTTTGCGACTGCGAGTTAATGAATTTTCGCTAGCAATTTTTGATGACGCGTTTGAGAAATTATAAAAGTTCTCAATGACTAGACCGTTTGTCGTTGGATCGATATTAGAAGAAAGATAGTTGCTAGCACGACTAGAAACCGAATGACCGATAATAGCGTTAATGCCTAATTTATCGATTTGATAATTCAAATTCAACATCAAATCATTGAAATAGGAAGCAAAATTATCTGTAGATTGGAAATAGCCTCCATTGAATGATTTAGGAGAACCAGACCATAATTCTTCGAAAGCTACAGTATTTAATTTTGGAGATTTTAAATACGTACGATCGCTGAGAACCTCACCACCAAAACGATTAGTAATAGTAGCGTGTTGATTGAAACGATATCCTAAAGTTGTTTGACCTAAAATACGATCGTATTTATTACGATTGTCAAAATACTTAGCCACCCAATAAGGGTTTTCTGTATACGCTCCATAGTAACCATAACGACGAACCCCGTTAGTATCGGTATAATCCATCGAATTGAATACATTATTTAAATCCTTTAAATTTCCAATAGGAATATCACGAGGTTGTTGGCAAACATTGTTCCATACAGAACCTTCGCCCTGTCCACCTTGGTCAACACGAGAGGAACCATTGATATAATTTACATTGATACTGCTGAAGAAGTCGTTAGAGAATTCGTGATTCGCATTTAAACGAATGCTATACTTATCCATAAACGTACCCGGAACAACACCATCGCTGTTTAAGCTATTGAATCCGAGGAAATAATTACTCTTTTCGGTACCTCCAGAAAGCGTTAAGTTATTTTCCCAAGCCTTACCGGTGTTGAAAAAATCTTTTACGTTATTTTCTTGTGCTTCGTAACGTTTAACTTGTTGTTGACCATTGATGATTTGCCCCCAAGGACGAATTTGTCCATCAAAGGGTAAACCCCAGCTAAAGTTCTCACGACGATCGTCAGGAATACCATGTAAATCTCCTTGTCCAAATTGATTTTGGAAAGTTGGATATCTTAAAATATTAGACCAAGTATAACCCGTTGTAAATCCAACTTCTGTTTTCCCTGATTTTGATTTCGCTTTTCCAGATTTTGTGGTGATCATGATCGCACCGTTGGCTCCTTCAGAACCATATAGGGCAGTAGCTGCAGCACCTTTCAATACCGAAATGCTTTCGATATCGTCAGGATTAACATCATTACCACGATTTCCGAAATCGATTTGTTTTAAAGCATTGCTTCCCGTGCGGTTTCCGTTATTGACAGGAATCCCATCGATAACAATCAAAGCATTGTTATTATTACCTATTGATTTTTCACCACGAATCACCACGCGAGTAGAACCTCCTGGCCCACCGGTTGTGCTAGTGATATTTACACCTGAAACTTTACCTTGTAAAGCGCCTAATGCACTTACATTATTACCTGCGTTAATTTCACTATTATTTAAAGTAGTTGTTGCATAACCTAAACTCGCTTTTTCGCGCTTAATGGCTTGGGCTGTTACAACGGTTTCGCGAAGGGATTGCTGATCAGCAGCCATTTTCACATTCATACCATCCTGAGCTTCCTTTTCAGTGGCTTTCAATCCAATTGCAGAGATTGCCAACGTGGCACCATCGTCTGCGGTCAATTTAAAATTACCGTTAGCGTCGGTAACCGTTCCTTTGTTGGTTCCTTTAATACGAACAGTGGCTCCTGGTACAGGATCGCCTTTGTCGTCTAAAATCTTACCTCTGA
>JBEISB010000243.1:0-2479 GCA_040375635.1 Chitinophagaceae bacterium
CCTATAATACAAGTGATTTTGAAATTACGGTCAACCGACTCAATCAATTAGGCGTATTTCAGTTTGTAAATATTCAATACAATAAAGTAGAAGGGAAACCCGGATTATTGAATTGCGAAATAACCCTCAATACTTCTCCTAAACTTGATTTGGTTGGCGTTACGGATGTAAGTACTTCCGACGAAGATTATTTATTGGGGACTGGTGTTGGATTGACCTTTCACAATCGCAATTTATTTCATGGTGCGAATAACTTTTCGATTCGTACATCTTATTCAACCGAGTTCAGGAATGATGCCTTTCTTACCGGGAGTCGCACCTTTTATCAATCCGGAAATAATGTCAACCTCAGCGGTAATATCACGTTCCCAAAGTTTATTATCCCCATCAATCAAAATGTATTCAGTAAAAAAAATATGCCCTATACATTGTTAGGGGCTAGCTATAGTTTTATTCGACGCATTAATAATTATACCATTATTAATATCACGGGCAATTTTGGATACTCGTGGCAAGAAACCCAGAAAAAAAACTGGCGCGTAAATCCTATCTTTCTTACCGTAACCCAAGTGCCTCCCAAATATTTGGGGAGTGACTTTCAAAAGAAACTTGAAACCAATTCTTTCTTACGCAATACATTCACCAATAATGTGATTCAAGGAGAGAATATCGTTTTTGAATACCGCAGCAAGCCTTTACATACAATCTCTTCTTTTCAAACGTTAAAGTTGGGTGTCGAAGAGGCGGGTACTTTGTTGCATGGACTCAATACTTTGTATACCGGATTTACCCAAGATACCATTCAAGCTATAGCTAGTTATGTGAAAGCGGAGGCCGATTTTCGACACTACTATAATCGCCGTAAATCACAATGGGTGAATCGGTTTATGATAGGGGTCGGCGTGCCCTTGCGGGATTCTAGAACGTTACCTTATATCAAACAATTTTCGGGTGGGGGGCCTTTCAGTAACCGAGGTTGGCGTTCGCGAAGTCTTGGGCCAGGTCGTGTGGTTGACTCTGCCTATCAATCCGGTTTTGTGATATTAGACCAAACGGGCGATTATAAACTCGAGGCAAATAGTGAATATCGTTTCAATTTACTGAAGTTGTTTTCGGGTGCCATTAATTTGAAGGGAGCTGCCTTTGTTGATGCCGGTAATATCTGGTTAGCCAATAAAAACAGTAATATCAAAGGCGGCGAATTTGATACTCGTTATCTCTGGCAAGATATAGCCATATCAAGTGGTGTGGGGCTGCGTCTTGATTTCTCCTTTTTTGTCTTTCGGGTCGATGTCGGATATCCCATCAAACAACCTCAAATTTTGGCACATGATGGTTGGGTAATCCATCAAATGAAGTTTGGTTCGGGTTTATGGAACCTAGCCTTAGGTTATCCGTTTTAAGAAATTATTTCTTGCAAAGATTATCCCTTGTAATGTCTAATCTGGCAGTCTTTCTGTAACTTTGTCGCACAATCAATGGAGATGCTAAGCGATCAAGAATTACAATCATTAAAAAACCGATTTGGGATCATTGGTAACGAAGCCTCTCTCAATTTCTCGTTGGGGGTAGCCTTACAGGTAGCCAACACAGACCTTACAGTATTGATACAAGGGGAAAGTGGTGTTGGTAAAGAAGTTTTTTCGCAAATTATCCATTCGCAAAGTGCTCGTAAGCATAATAAATTTATTGCCATTAATTGTGGCGCTATTCCTGAAGGAACGATAGATAGTGAGTTGTTTGGTCACGAAAAAGGGTCGTTTACCAGTGCTACCGAAAGCCGGAAAGGATATTTTGAAACGGTGAATGGGGGGACAATTTTCTTAGATGAGATTGGCGAGATGCCCTTGGGTACGCAGGCGCGACTATTACGCGTTTTAGAAGCTGGAGAGTATATCCGTGTGGGATCTTCGAAAGTGGAGAAAACCAATGTGAGGGTGATTGCCGCGACCAATAAAGATTTATTGTTGTTGGTCAATGCAGGTCGTTTTCGGGAAGACCTTTATTACCGATTAAATACAGTGCCGATCCGGGTAGCTCCACTGCGCGAACGCAAGGCCGATATTCCGATTTTATTTCGCAAATTTTGTATTGATTTTGCCGACAAATATAAAACAACGCCCATACAGCTTACTGAGGATGCGAAAGATGTGCTCACACATTACCGTTGGCCAGGAAATATTCGAGAGTTGAAAAACATGGCAGAGCAAATTTCTGTGTTGTCGCCGAGTAAGTTGGTGACGGTGCAAGAGCTCCAATACTTTTTACCTCAGCATGCACAAACCGAAAATATGCTTATGGTTACCGGACACACAGCGGCTTCGGGTAATGATTTTGCGAATGAGCGTGAAATATTGTACAAGCTGTTCTTCGATATGAAGAAGGATGTCAATGATCTGAAAAAGATGTTCTTTGAAATGATCAAAAACCCTGGCATAAGTCATGCGGAGTCTATCTCCGATCGATTTGCGCCCTATGA
>JBEISB010000166.1:0-5097 GCA_040375635.1 Chitinophagaceae bacterium
AAAAGTAATTTTTATTTTCTGCTGCTGATTTGTTTTTTCGGCAATATCACTGTTCATGCGCAAAGTGGAATCTATTCCGATAGTCGACATAGCTTTTTGATTCCCATGATGGAGAATAATATCCTGAAAGGTCATGCTTATATTTACGAATTGGATAAGGTAAGTAAAGATTCTAACAGCTTTATGATTCAGGTGTTTGATGAATTTTTACATGATGTTGGAGAAAAAAAATTTATGATGAGTTCGAAGTGTGAATTCAAAGCGGCTTTGTTTAACGGCGCCGAAATCATTACTAAGTTTGAGAACGAAAAGCGGGGGGTAAACTATGTGGTTTTTGATCAACAGGCCCATTTGCTGTACGACACCCTGTTACTCGTTAAGCTGCGTAATCCAGACATAAAAAGTGAAAGTGATTTTCAGCAGGCTCCTATGGCAGTCCTTTCCAATCAATCGACATTAGATTATGTTCTCACAGATAATGGAGGTACTTTATTGGTTTGTTTAACGCGTGATCATCAAATATGGACCTATCCTTTTGCTAGCAATAAATCCCAAAGTGTACAATTTTTAGCGGGTGATGATCATCTGATTGTTCAGTCGGTATATACGTATACTCAGCGACCTTTGGGTAATCATGTATACACCAAACTATTAGTTCTTTCGGCTTATGGGGTAAAAATACAGGAGACGAATTTATTTGTCAACGACTCAACCTCTATTTATCCAATCGCTGCGGATATCGATAAAAACGGAATTTCTGTGATTTCGCAATATACACGTCGTGCCCACGAGTTTGCTAAGGTGAAATACGGTGTTTGTCTGCATAATTTTGATTTGAACGGGAAATGGCAAAATTCATTTTTTAATGATTTTACAAGCAACTTAGTGAGAGACTCGGTATTCAAGAAATACAAACTCATGGTGCATTCGTATTTATATATGCATAAGGCTACCCGTTTACGCAATGGGAACTGGCTGTTGGCTGCCGAGCAATTTCAAAAGACAAGAATGAAAATTGGACTGGGTCGCAATAAGCATATTATTTACAATAAAAAAAATATCGCCTTGTTTGAAGTGGATGATCAAGCAGAGATCGTGAAGATGCATGTGGAGCCGAATAAACCCGATGGCGCCCGCATACCAAGACGCTATTATAGAAATCCACAAGCAGGCTCTATGTTTGCCAATGCGAATGGGAAACTAGATATAGATTATTTTATCCGTGATGGAAATAGTAAAAGCGACAAAATCGCCTTCGTGTTTACGGATGGAAATTATATCACACAAAAGCTCTCGTTAGGCAATATTGTTTATCGAGATGGAGATTTTACGGTAGATCGTTTTGTAATACCTATGTTCTCAAAGCATACTAAATTGGCCATTTTACCCGCACGTTACGGTCATTCCTTATTAATAAAATTGGATCCGGTATTAGGCTTATTTGATTTTGATACGATCAAATTCAATAATTAATCGATTTCAGTATTGTCTATTTTGCATAAAGGGCAAATCTTGACAAATCGACACAATATTCTATCTTTGCTACACCTCACACGCATGGATAAACCCCTTTTACTTCGCGCTTACCGCCTTATGATGACGGCGAAAGCCATGGCTGAAACTTATGAGGCCAATCGACCTATTTGTAAATATGTGCATAGTACTTCGCGCGGACACGAAGCCATACAATTAGCCCTTGGCTTTCAACTCAACCCTTGTGATTGGGTTAGTCCTTATTATCGCGATGAGAGTATCATGCTCGGTATGGGTTGGCGTCCTTCGGCTATGATGATGCAATTACTGGCTAAAGCCGATGATCCCTTTACAGGAGGTCGTGAATATTATAATCATCCCAATTCTCGTCGCGAAGATTTGCCTAAAATCATACACCAAAGTAGTGCCACGGGTATGCAGGCGGTACCAACAACAGGTATCGCGCAAGGTATTCAGTATAAAGAAAAGGTGGGCTTGAGTAACGAATCCGAAAAGCCTGTCGTGGTTTGCTGTTTCGGCGATGGTAGTGTTACCGAAGGCGAGGTGAGTGAGGCCTTTCAATTTGCCGCATTAAAACAATTGCCAATTATCTACTTGGTCGAAGATAATGATTGGGGGATTAGTGTTAGCAGCGATGAAGCTCGTACGATGAATGCGTACGAATTTATTCAAGGGTTTAAGGGTATTGAAAGACTTACCGTTGATGGCAGTGATTTTGAACAGAGCTACCAAACCCTAGAAACGGCAATTCATTATGTGCGTGAAAATCGTAAACCTATTTTGGTACATGCCCGTGTGCCATTATTGGGGCATCATACCAGTGGGGTTCGTAAAGAATGGTATCGCAGCGACGAAGACCTTGCCAAGCATAGTGTAAATGATCCTGGTCCGAAATTACGCAGGGTATTACTACAACAAGGATGTTTAGAAGATGAATTAGATCTCATCGAACAAGAAACTTTGCAATATGTGCAAGAAGAATTTCAATTGGCTGTATCGGCACCGGATCCCGATCCTGCAACCGTATCGCAATATGTGTTTGCGGATACCCCTATCATCGATGAAGTCGGGGATCGACAACCAACACACGGCGAAAAGGTAGTGATGGTGGATGCAGCCCTGCATGCGATTGAAGAGTTGATGCGTAAGCATAAAGACTGTATATTCTTTGGACAAGACGTCGGGAAGCGACTCGGGGGGGTATTTCGTGAGGCCGCAACCCTAGCCGATAAGTTTGGAGAAGACCGCGTGTTTAATACTGCCATTCAGGAGGCCTATATTATTGGCAGTACTGTTGGATTAAGTGCTGTTGGTATCAAATCGTTTGTCGAAGTTCAGTTTGCCGATTATATCTATCCGGGTATTAATCAGTTGGTGACGGAAATTTCTAAATCATGTTACTTAAGTTGTGGTAAGTTCCCAATCAGTATGGTCTTGCGTGTGCCTATTGGGGCTTATGGCGGTGGCGGACCTTATCATAGTGGAAGTGTAGAATCTATTTTGGCCAATATCAAAGGGATTAAAGTTTGTTATCCTTCTAATGCTGCTGATCTAAAAGGATTATTGAAGGCTGCCTATTATGATCCCAATCCGGTAATTATGCTAGAGCACAAAGGATTATATTGGAGTAAGGTGCCCGGTACCGAAGATGCGAAAACCATAGAGCCCGATGAGAATTATATTTTGCCTTTAGGGAAAGCCCTTTCTGTCTGTCAGGCCGATGATGAGCAGATCGAAAATGGTAATAGTATTTGTATCGTAACGTACGGCATGGGCGTTTATTGGGCCAAAAATGCGGCTCAAAAATTTGCAGGTTGTGTAGAAGTGATTGATTTGCGAACCATCTATCCTTTAGATGAAGTATTAATTTTTGCAGCGGTAAAACGTCATGGCAAATGTTTGGTGCTCACCGAAGAACAATTGCGTAATTCCTTTGCCGAAGCCCTTGCTTGTCGTATCGCCCAGCATTGTTTTTATCAACTCGATGCGCCTGTGAAAACGATGGGGGCTCTTGATTTGCCGGCAGTGCCGATGAATATGATATTAGAACAAGCTATGTTGCCTACTGTTGAGAAGGTAGAAGGGGCTATCGCCGATTTGCTGGCCTATTAGCGGCATACTATATTTACGCATGCAGAAGATAATGCTCAGCGATGCTTGGTATAAACGAATCAGCATTGGATTCGGTGTGTTGATTTTGATGTATGTCTTTTGGCGTGCTGTGCATGTATCGATAACTCATGATGAAGGCAGTACCACAGATTTGTTATTTGTATCGTGGTATGATATTATGTTTTCGCCTCAGTGTTTTCAAACCGCTAATAATCATATACTCAGTTCACTGTTGATGAAGGTAAGTGCTGCTTGTTTTGGCACTTCGGCTTGGGCGCTTCGATTGCCGAATGTTTTGGCCTATGGTTTTTACTTTGCCGGTACATTTTTGTTTGTTCGTGAGAGTACCTCCAACAATTGGCTGCGTTTCTGTGGATTGGTGCTGATGAATTCGTCAATCTATCTGCTCGATTTTTTTTCATTAGCCCGTGGGTACGGATTAGCCAATGGTTTTGCTATGTTTAGTCTGGGTTGCCTGCTGAGCTCTTTTCGAACGCATTCACCTTCTGTCCGTAATCTTTCCTTCTTATTTGCTGCCTTAGCGGCTTACGCTAATTTTACTTGGTTGCATTTTTACGTAGCCATCTGTTTCGCATTTATCTGTTTACATTTTGTACAAGATCCTTCTCTTGTAAATTGGATTCGTCCCTTATTGCGACAATTGATTATTCCTATAATTATTACGCTTGTCTTATTACTACTCTCTTGGAAACCCATATCCTTTTTACGACAGCAAGATGAATTTCGGTGGGGCGCAAGTTCATGGTGGGAGGCCCAGCGTAACCTTGCTCGCGATATTTTGTATGAGACTGAAAATACGGTTTCGTATGGGGTGCAATGGGCAATGAATGTGGTTTTACTGCTTAGTTTTCTCGTGATTGGGGGCTCTATTTTTACGAAACGCGAAATGCAAAGTCAGCAAAGACCTATGTTATTGTTTTCGATCTTATTTCTGGGTGTTTCTATGCTTTCGGTTGTGCAACATTACCTCATTGGAACCATGTATATGGATGGACGGAAAGCAACTATGTACATTAGTCTGCTATTGGGTTTGTTTTTTTTATTGATTGTACGACTCAGTGCTCGAAGTCTCTCATTGTCGATAAGTCTTGCATCGATACTGAGCTTGTTGGCTGTTTGGCATTTTTTTGCCTACAGGAGTCCAAATACTATCAGAGAATGGTGGTATGATGAAAACGACAAAGCGGTAGCAAATTATATAGCCGAGCATCCGATAGATGCGCATAGTGGAGTGGCGGTCCATTGGAAGTTCTATCCTTCTTTTCAATATTATAATCGATTTTGTTATCAACATAAGTTTCAACCGCTACGTTGTTTAGAGGATTTGTCGGGTAAGGATGCCGTGGCATATTATTATGTCGAGGTCGGCGTCGCAGCATCGGCACAAGGCATCGGCGTCGTCATCAGGCAGCAAAGGCTTCGGCAAGGCATCGTCAGTAGTATAGACTACTTGGTCGTCAGCAAAGCATC
>JBEISB010000143.1:0-5940 GCA_040375635.1 Chitinophagaceae bacterium
AATGCTTATCCGTAAAGGTACCTAAAAACGTAAACTAATAACATAATTATCCGCACAGGCAAAGCCTGCGAAGAACATACCACTTGCGAAGGCAAAGCCTTCGAAGAGTGGGTATGCCGACACTCGAAGAAAATATCACGAACTTCATTTATTCGATTCATCCGTAAATCGAATTGGATTACTGACTATGAGCAGTAAGCATTTAATAAATTGAATGCTTATCCGTAAAGGTACCTAAAAACATAAACTAATTACATAATTATCCGCACAGGCAAAGCCTGCTAAGAACATACCACTTGCGAAGGCAAAGCCTTCGAAGAGTGAGTTATCGTTTGTATTGATGGCATTCATAAGTCTAGGCAAAAGACATGATTGTCAGCAACGCAGCGTCCTATTTCTGCCGACAGCTAATTGGGAAGGATTGTTGCATGCTTAGCCATAAACGGAATGATTTGTAACATGCATCGGCACTTCAAAATATATGCAATCCTATATCAGCCTTTGGATAAAGATTAAGACGCAGGCAAGTTCAAAAATAAACGGCCAACACGTTCTCATGCCACCAAGACATAGATTCAGTAAATCAACAATGAAACTCAGGTCATTAAATCACCAACATCGCATCTCCGTAGCTCAAGAAGCGATATTTGTTTTTAATAGCCACCTTATAGGCTTCCATAGTAAGTTCATACCCTAAAAACGCCGTCGTCATTATCAGCAGACTCGTTTTCGGTAAGTGAAAATTCGTAATCAACGAATCTGTTAAGGCGAAATCATAAGGTGGGTACACAAAAATATTAGTCCATCCACTCGAAGGCTTTAACATGCCTGTTGTTGTGATTGATGATTCTACTGCACGGATGGAGGAAGTGCCGATAGCGCATATTCTGCGACCTTCTTCTTTGGCGCGGTTAACAATTTTACAAGCATAATCGTCTACCTCATAAAATTCAGCATCCATTTTATGTTTTGTCAAATCTTCTACCTCAATGGTGCGAATTGTTCCTAAACCGGTGTGTAAAGTTACTTCGGCAAATCGAACGCCTTTAATTTCTAAACGCTTGATCAGCTCTTTACTAAAGTGCAATCCTGCTGTTGGAGCAGCAACCGCGCCCTCGTGTTTGGCGTACACTGTTTGAAAGCGCTCTTTATCCGAATCATCAGACTTACGCTTGATGTACTTTGGCAATGGGGTTTCGCCCATATTATCGAGAACTGTTTTTAATTCTTCGTTAGTGCCATCAAACAAAAAACGGATGGTACGCCCGCGTGATGTTGTATTATCAACGACTTCAGCTACCAAAGAATTATCAGCACCGAAATAAAGTTTATTTCCTACACGAATTTTACGAGCAGGCTCAACAATGACATCCCAAAGGCGGTTTTGCTTGTTGAGTTCGCGCAATAAAAAGACCTCAATTTTAGCCCCTGTTTTTTCTTTTCGTCCATAAAGGCGTGCGTTGAAAACCTTGGTGTTATTGGCAATCATTACATCCTTATCATCGAAGTAGTCTTTTACATCTTTGAACAATTTATGTTCAATTTTACCACTGTCTTTATGTACAACCATCAACTTACTTTCGTCGCGATTCTTGGCCGGACTTTGCGCAATTAAACTGGCCGGCAGGTCGTAAACAAAGGATGATAACTTCATGCTGAAATTTTAATGAGCGGCAAATGTAGTGAAAAATCACCAAAACGCAATATTGAGTTAGGAAAGGCTAGAATGAGGGACTCAATTCCTTATTTTTTCTTTTTCGGGAAGTGTTCGTTGGCAATCGTGTCCATGGCTTGATAAAATCCTTCTCCAAATCGTCGGATCAGGGGTTCTTTCAGAAACTCATACACCCGAACGCCTTCTTTTTTTCCTAAGGCACAGGCTGGTGCGCAAAGCACTTCTCGCGGCTCGTAGTTCAGGGCCTTCATTTTTAGGGTTCGAATCTCACGAATTGGGTAGAGATGGCACGAAATCGGTTTTTTGAAAGTGGTTTTGCCTTCGAGCCAGGCTTTTTCGATCAAACATTTTACAATGCCTTGTTCGTCAGTATAACCATACACACAAATGCCACCATTCACCGCTGGCGTTACATAGCCAAAATCTTCATCGCTTGTATGGGTTCCTACTCGGTTTACTTCATCGATAGCTTCTGTAGACATTTCATGCTTGATGAGGGGGTATACCGACTTAATCTGTTTTAGTTCATCACGGGTTAGTGGTGCACCGGCATCCCCATCCACGCAGCATCCTCCTTTACATTTTTGCAAATTGCAGATAAATTCTTCTTGAAGAACTTCGTCGCTGATCAGGATATTGTCTATAATAATCATCGTGTCCATTGAAGGGTTTGTACCAAATGCTCTACATCCTTGCGCATAAAGGTGTTTAGGGGGGCTAGCGAGTCGACATTGGGTGTGGTATTAAAATAAAGCGCGCCTCGGATAAAATGTTTTTGCGAATCGGTAGCAAAAAACTGCAGGGCTGATGCGGCGTTTCCTCCTACTTCATAATACAAACCATGCACATGATTCGGGGTATGAAATACATGATCTTCATGAATATAATTGGCTCGCTTCGAATGGTAATGCGACATTTTGTAGGAGTCGTCGATTAATTTAGCAAGAGGTTGCGATGCGTTAATTTCTTTATAGCTCAGGTAAACGATAGCATTTAAACTGTCGGAAATAATATTGATCCACCAGGGATTTTCGGTGGCCCCATCAAAAAATACAGAGTCTTTGTCTACATGCGCATACACCGGATATTCGAATTGATAGGGATATCCATTTTGCTGAAACTGTTGGTATTTTTTTTCGGGAAATTGAATCTTAAAATACCCACGGGGTTTAGGCGTAAACACATCATCACCGCAGGATGGCAGGATGAGGCTGCAGGCAAAAAAGAGGAATAATATGTTTTTACGAAATGTCAAGGGCTGCAAAGTAAACAGAAATCATTCAATTAATGGCGAACCACGAAATGTTTCACCTGTTTTTGATGATTGCTGGTATAGAAGGTGATAAAGTAGTGTCCACTCGGATACGATGATACATCGAGCATTTGGGTAAAGATGCCATTATTGTTGATGCCGTTGCTAAAAGAAGCCATGCGTTGACCGTTAATAGCGTAAACTTCTGCGCTGTAGTTACTGGTATTCGTGGCATCGAAGGCGAAATAGACAGTGTTACTGGCAGGATTAGGATATACCGTTACCGATTCGGAGGTGGTGCTAGCGGGAGGAGGGGTATTGCCACGGTAATAACTTTCGTAGGCGCCATTGCCGTGGGTTGCGATGGCTACATAACCATCACCGCGACGGGTTTTAATATCGGTAACAATGGCCGATCCGATTTTGTCTGGACTTTCTTGCTTCCAAACCGTTTTGTTATAAACACTTGATGTGCTGGTTGATAAGACCAAGGTGTCGGTGGCGAATAAGCCGATGCTTGTACCCGCAAAATAAGTTCGTTTTCCGTTATTGTCTACCAAAATAGCTACACTGCGGATTGATGGATCGGCACCAGTAGGGTTGCTCGCTCCTTTCTCTAAATTTCCACCTACATAATACCAAGTATTGCCATAATTATTGGAGAAAAACAAACTGGTAATATTATAATTTGAGTAGCACATTAACACATTTTGAGCACTGTCCGGATCAACGGCAATATCGCTTACATAGCCAGCGCTTAGCAATCGATGAGAAAGACTAGCCGTATCGAGTTTTATCCAATGGGGGTCGCCGGTATTCGCCTGATCGACACGATACATATCACCAATATTAGTCCCTAGGTATAATATATTAGGCTGACTTTTTGAAACCGCTAAGGCGGTAACTTCGGCTGTTTTATTCGCTAACGTATCGCTGGTGTATACTGTATCGCTTAAGACAGTCCACCCACTCGTGAGTTGTTCATATTGATTATTAATGGGCAATTCGCGCAGATTATTGAGTCGGGCGATTCGACGTCCAATGGGTGTGTATAAAATATTATTGTCGTTAGGGTCTACGATAAAGGGATTCACGAAACTGTAATCTTCTTTCTTAAAAGGCGCCGGATCTATTCTTCTTCGGGCCAATAAATAACCATGTTTGTCGAGTTGTACTTTCACCATGCGGCCTTGTTGTATACTCATCACGGCGAACGATTTGTCGGGAGCAATATAATCGTAGATACCATCCCCATTTACGGGTAATACCCAGTTATGACGCGGATTGGAAGTATTAGATACATAATTGCCATTGTCTTGAAATCCAGCCAGCATCCAGGTATCGTAAGGGTGTTCTTCATCTATGGCCACCGAGTATAATTGGGTGGTGAGATATCCATACGTTTTCTTAGTCCATTCTACCGTTGGAGAATTAATATTATCGGTTTGAAAAATACCGCCATCGCAAACAGATATTGCTTTTTCGGGATGACCGGGTAAAAAAAGTAAATCGTGTTGATCGGGATGATGATTGAGATACACCGTGAAAAAAGGTATGGTAGTGCCTATGCCATAACCGCCAATTTGTTGGGTATGATAAGGCGTGCTAAACGCATCTGTTGAACGATATAAATTTGTGCCTCCAATAATTAAGGTATTGGAGCTGGGTTGTTTACGAACGACTAAATCGTATCCGCCCTGACAATTAAATCGATCGAAAGGGTTGCTTGAGGTTACTGGTAAATTCATTGATAAATCTGTCCACTTGCCGCCAGCTCCGGTGTCATCGCCGCTGAGGTATTCGTATTTCAATAATGATACGTATTCTACTCTTCCTTCATAATTGGCCGTGGCAATACCCCCGCAGGTGTCTGATGGAAGTTTGCTTAAGAAATAAACAATGTCCTCATTGTCGGGGTCGATTTCAATAACGGTTCTATCGTAAGCACTAATGAGATTGGGTGTAATATTTATAAAATTGAGTCCATTGGCAGAGCGGTAAAATCCATGCTGAACGCCCTTACTACTTAGGGTGGCATATACTTTGGCTGTTTTACTCACGGCCACATCCGAGTAATAGGATTGATTGCCAGAATTGCCCACGACTGCTTTCCATGTTTTGCCGGTATCTATACTTCTGAAAACAGCACCATAGGTAGCCATGTAAATATTGGATGCTAGGGTGTCGTTATTGGCCGCAGCGATGCGCCATCCACCCTGAAATACAGTGGTAAAATTATTAGGAAGTCCTGATGCCGTTGAGGTAATAGGTGTCCACGTATTTCCATTATCAGAAGATTTGAAAGCGCCATCGCCAAGATAAAACGCATCGCTACCACCTCCGCTAGCAGAAGTACCTGATAGTTCGCCCGAAAGCGCATACCAAATATTGGTTTTGCCAGCACGCGGATCTTGACAAAGACTAACAACACCGGGATGTCCGTTAGGGTCGCTGACTTTTGTCCAGCTGCTGCCTCCATCCATACTTTGCCAAATACCGCCAGAAACGGCACCAGCGAGAATATGCAATGGATTCATTTTGTCTACGGCTATGGCACGGGTGCGACCGCCAACATTCCATGGACCGCGATGGGTCCATTCAGCACCTCTCGTTTTTCCACCTCCTTTTTTTTGCAAGTCATATAAAAATGTCAATTCCTGAAAATGAATCCCCTTTGGGATTTCTCCTGTAGCAGGATCGGCTAACATAGCAAGTTCTCTTTTTTCTAGGGCTTCATTATTGTCGTTGCCAACTTCAAAGTTGTTAGTAATCGGTTGTGGACAATCTTTTAGAAGATAAATACCGCTACCGCCTAATAATAGGAAGCTAAGGATTGAAAGAGCGAAATTACGCATTGAGACTTCGTTTTATTGAATGATAAATGTAAGGTCTATTGCCCGATTCGAAAAATCTATGCATTTGAACCTATTGTTTTGTAATAACAATCGGTGCTCATTTTTGGGGCGAAACATCCATTGTGTTATGCCAAAAAACCCGACTACTGAAGGGGGGG
>JBEISB010000135.1:0-6335 GCA_040375635.1 Chitinophagaceae bacterium
AGATAGGTATTGTCGATGGGTTTTGCCTACACATGCGCTCATCAACAACTGCGGCAAAGCGCATCTTGAAGGATTCGGAGGTATAGAGGGCGTTCGGAAAGGGAAAGGAGAATTATACGATTTTATTCGGGCTCATCAAGGTACTATCTTTCGAAATGTAGATTTGGATTATTTACTTCCTATGGCATCCGGCATCACAAAGCAAGTTACTTACGGTAAGGGGTTAGCCGACTTCAGCGGAATTCCGTTAATGAAAGGCCCCTATTTGTCTGTGGCCATTACCACGCTACACAACGAGTGTACTTTAACCTCGCAATTGGTAGGCGATTATAATTTTGCCAATATCATGGCTGCATTTGCGGTAGGCCGGAGCTTTGGGATTGATATCCATAAGATTCAAAAAGCTATTGAATTTTATACGCCAGATAATAGTCGCTCGCAACTGATACATGCCGGATCTAATACCATAATTCTTGATGCCTACAATGCCAATCCAAGCAGCATGCAAGTAGCGATCGATAATTTCAGGCAAACCGATTATCCGAATAAAGTCGTTATGTTAGGCGCGATGAAAGAATTGGGTGATGAAAGTCTGCAAGAACACAAACAAATCATCAACCTCTTGCAACAAGCTAACTGGAAACAAGTCGTTTTAGTGGGTGGCGATTTTGAGTATATCTCACATCCCTACCTGTGGTTTGCGAATGCAGAGGAGGCTGCCCTATGGTATCAACAACAACATTTTGAAAATACTGCTTTTCTCATCAAGGGCTCTAGGGCTTATGCGATGGAAAAGGTAATTTCAAACATTAATAATCAATAACGATGGCAAAAATTCTTGTCAGTGGAGGCGCTGGCTATATAGGCTCGCACACTATAGTCGATTTAATTCAAAACGGTTTCGAAGTTGTTTCTGTCGATAATTTATCGCGAGGTAATGAATCTGTATTTGCCGGTATCGAGAAAATTACGGGTGTTCGGGTAAAAAATTATGTTACAGATTTATGCGATATCGAAGCAACTCGTCGCGTGTTTGAATCCGAGAAAGATATTGTGGGTATGATTCATTTTGCCGCTTATAAAATGGTGAATGAGAGTGTAGATCATCCAACCCTATATTACCGAAATAATATTGATTCGTTATTGAATGTGTTAGATTGCCTGCAAGATTTCGAAATTCAAAATTTTGTGTTTTCGTCTTCATGTTCAGTGTACGGTAATGCACCTCAACTACCGGTAAATGAAGATACACCTATGCGTTTGCCTGAGTCGCCCTACGCAGCTACGAAACAAATGGGGGAGCAAATCATTCAAGACTTTACCAAAAAAAGTCATACCCGGTCGATGATGCTTCGCTATTTTAATCCAGTAGGTGCCCACCCTTCGGCATTGATTGGTGAACTTCCTTATACCAAACCCAGTAATCTAATTCCTTCCATCACACAAACCGCTGCGGCTTGGCTACCGAAGATGTATGTTTGGGGGACTGATTATGCTACCCGTGATGGAAGTTGTGTGCGTGATTATATACATGTGATGGATATTGCGCATGCCCATACCTTAGCCTTGCGTCACTTACAAAATCAATCTATAACCCCTTCTGTAGAAATATTAAATGTGGGCTCAGGAACGGGCGTTACGGTTCTAGAGGCCATTGCTGCTTTTGAAAGAGTGAGTGCACAAAAACTATCTTTTGAATTAGGGCCACGTAGACCGGGTGACGTAGAAGCCATATTTTCTGATCCGCATCGAATTCAACAACGTTTAGGCTGGACACCCCAATATTCGTTAGACGAAATGTTAGACACTGCATGGCGTTGGCAACAACAATTGGGTCTTACACCGCCCTCAAGATAAACCTATCTTATGCCGATAGAAAATGGATGTCATGATGTATATCATAGCCGTTTTCGCTCAGAAAAATCGGGTTTCGGCCAGTCTTGCTTTGTTGAGACACTTCTTATTGTCATTTCAATCGTAAGTTTGAAGGAAACAATTTCTTATGCCAAATTCCAAGCTTACTTATCGAATGACGCAGTGGGTAATGACTATTTTATTAGGGTTCATAGGCAGCGCTCCCCTGTGGGCACAATCACAATTGTATAAAACTCAAATCCAATCGGCTATCGAAAAAATGCGAGACTCTGCTCGTTACGAATCTGCAGATGTTGCTGAATGGAAAATCAGTAACCAATTTACAGATCCACAAACGAAGCTCACTTACTCATATATTCAACAATATTATTTGGGCATTCCGGTATATAATGCCGTCGGACCCTGTGTTATTGCTCATGATGAAATCGTTTATTTTCAACCTGTCTTTGTTACGTCACTAGCATCACGAATTGCAGCCACCTCGGCCAGCATCACCCCCAGACAAGCTGTCGAATACACCTTGCAAGCATTGCAGAAGTCAAGTGCCGGTTTACGCGAAGCAGATGAAGCCGACTCAATAGCGAATCAATATTCTTTTCTATTACCTAATATCGCTTCTTCGCCTATTAGAGTGAGTGCCGTATGGCAAAGCAAAGACAATCGAGTGTACCGATGTTGGAATGTTAGTATCGAATTACGCGCCGAACCCCATTGGTGGAATTATCGCATTGATGCCAATACAGGTGAATGGTTAGATAAAAACGATTACGTGACTTCTTGTACATTTGATGCACCGCAGTCTAATCCTACAACCAATTCTTTAGTCACGCCTCCCGTATATCATATTTTCCCTTTTCCTATCGAAGCCCCAAACTATGGTCCACGTTCCTTACTCACCGATCCCTCTGATCCTTTCGCCTCGCCATATGCCTGGCACGATACCAATGCGGTAGCCGGTGAAGAATTTACCTATACCCGCGGTAATAATGTATACGCTTACGAGGATGCCAATAACGATAATCTGCCTGGTTACTCGCCCAATGCAGGTTCGTCTATGGGCTTTAATTATTCCTTTACCAATGGGGCTTCAGTGAGTGCCAATCAAAATACGGCCATCACTAATTTATTTTACGCTTGTAACCGGGTGCATGATTATCTCTATAATTTAGGCTTTACCGAATTAGCGGGTAATTTTCAGCAGAATAATTACGGACAGGGCGGAATGGATAATGATGCTGTTTTGGCCGAAGCTCAAGATGGTTCGGGAACCAATAATGCAAACTTCGCCACCCCGCCTGATGGCAGCAGCGGAAGAATGCAAATGTATTTGTGGACGGGTAATAATAGTACCTGCTCTAATCTCACACTCAGTGGCGCTTTAGTAGCTTCTCCTAGCATAGGTACCGCCGATTTTAGCGCCGTCGGAAGTGTAACGGCTAACGTTGTATTGGTGAATGATGGTGTGGCACCCCTTACCGATGGATGTTCGAGTATACTAAATAATGTTGTGGGCAAAGTAGCCCTCATCGATCGAGGGACATGTGCGTATATTAATAAAGCGGTGAATGCACAAAATGCTGGGGCGCTTGCAGTGATTATTGTCAATAATGTTTCGGGAGCTGCACCCAATATGTCGGGATCACCTCTACTTT
Source organism: Chitinophagaceae bacterium (assembly GCA_040375635.1). Taxonomy (GTDB): domain Bacteria; phylum Bacteroidota; class Bacteroidia; order Chitinophagales; family Chitinophagaceae; genus OLB11. Next base: position 3,528 of record JBEISB010000135.1, read on the forward strand.
CTATCCCCTGTGTTTCTGTTTCTCTGGCTGATGGAAATGCTATCAAGGCAGCCTTACAAACAGGAACCGTAACCGCTACAATCAATACATGCATCGCACCACCAATAGATGCCTGCTTCGATAATGGCATTATTGCCCATGAATATGGTCATGGTTTATCGAACCGACTTACCGGTGGAGCCGCCAATGTCGGTTGTTTAAATAATGCTGAAAATGGAAGTGAAGGATGGAGTGATTGGTTATCCTTAATGATGACTATGAAAGCAGGTGATATAGGATCTACCCCACGAGGTATTGGTAACTATGCCATAGGGGCAACGTCTACCGGAGCCGGCATTCGTCGTTATCCCTATTCGACCAATATGAGTATCAATCCACAAACTTATGCCACCTTAGCTAGTAGCAGTCAAATTCATAATGTAGGCGAAATTTGGTGTGATGTTTTATGGGATATGAGTTGGCTATTGGTAAACAATTATGGATTTAGCAGCAATCCCAATAATGCATCAGCGGGTAATAATATTGCTATGCGATTGGTGTTAGAAGGAATGAAATTACAACCCTGCAACCCTGGTTTTATCGACGCAAGAAATGCCATACTCACTGCTGAAACTATCCTATATGGCAATGTACATCGTTGCTTACTCTGGCAGGCATTCGCTGGTCGCGGTATGGGATTTGGCGCCTCTCAGGGAAGTGCCAATGTGGTTGGAGATGAAGTGCAAAGTTTTACCTTACCACCTTTTTGCTTACCGGCTACTCAAGCGCCTGTGGCAGCGTTTACGGCAGATAGTCTTAGTATTCTGTGTGGGGGACGCGTTCAGTTTACCGATCAATCAACGGCTGCTTTCAACTGGCATTGGAACTTTGGCGATTCATCGACTTCTATTTTACAGAACCCTTCGCATACTTACACCGCACCGGGTACCTATGTGGTAAAATTAAAAGTAGACAATCCCTTAGGACAAGATTCTATCACGCATGTGATTACCGTAACACCCGCATTTTCGGTAAACATTACGGCTGCTCCTACAACGATTTGTGCTTCTCAACCTGTTGCTCTGCAGGCGGTGGCATCAGGCAGTAATAATCGATCATATACCTATACATCTATTCCGTACGCTCCATTAAATGTTGCGGGTAACAATTTAAATTTAGGCGACGATCAAATTACAAGTGCCTTGCCCATCGGCTTCACCTTTTCTTTCTTTGGTCAAAATTATACCAACTTCTATCTATGTTCTAACGGGTTTATTACGTTTAGTTCGGGTATGCCTGCCACGAATGTATATGGTCAGGCACTCCCCTCCTTGTCTTTGCCTCTAAATTTAATTGCCTTGTGTTGGAACGATTTAAATCCACAGAATCCCGGCGGTAATATTAATTATATCACAACAGGCATAGCCCCTAATCGTAAGTTAGTCATCAACTATAATTGTACGCATTACCTAAGCACCTCTTCACCTTTTGTTGTGCAGGCAATCTTATTCGAAGGCAGTAATCAAATTGAAATCCATACTACCCAATTAAGTAATGTTTCTGCTTTAGATCCTAATGCCTTCACAACCCAGGGTATCGAGAATCTTGCCGGCACCATTGGTCTTCCGATTCCTGGCAAGAACGCAACGCACTCTTCATCCTTTCACGAATCATGGCGATTTACTCCTTATGTACCCTATACATATTCTTGGAATCCTGGATTATTAAACGGAGCTATCCAAACCGTTACGCCAACTAGTTCGCAGGTTTATACCCTTACGGTAAGTGATGGAACGGCATGTTCGGCCACATATACTTCACCAGCTATTACGGTAACTCCTTGTCCGATTACCCTCAATCTACAAGCCTTGCATCAAGGTTATTATCTGGGGGGTGGACTCATGCAGCCCGTCTTGCAAAATCAAGGTGTTTCTACCAATTTATCACTTTGCGATACGCTTACTATAGCCTTACATGAGGCAACACCTCCTTATTCACAGATTAGCGAAAGCAAAGCGCTCTGGCAAGTTAATGGACAAGCCTCCTGTTCGTTTACCATCTTACCTGGTAATTACTATATAGAATTAAGACATCGTAGCGGGTTAGAAACCTGGAGTGCAAGTCCCGTATCGTTTGCAGGAACATCCGTGTTGTATAATTTTACGAATGCAGCTAATAAAGCCTATGCCTCCAATCAGGTCGAAGTACAATCTGGCATTTGGGCTATGTATGCTGGCGACTTATATACCGACGGCAATGTTGATCTATTGGACTATTCAGAACTCGAATATGGTATCTCAAACTTTTTATTTGGATACGAATCAGGCGATATAAATGGCGATGGTAATGTTGACCTATTGGATAGCTCTATCTTAGAGACGAACGTGATGAATTTCGTTTACTCGATTTTGCCCTAAACTTATTGATAGCGCGGGTGAAATCGGTGCAAAGTATCCCGCAGAAAGTCGCGATCGAGATGGGTGTATATTTCTGTAGTGCTGATACTTTCATGTCCTAGCATTTGTTGCACTGCGCGTAAATCGGCCCCGCCTTCTACCAAATGAGTGGCAAACGAATGTCGTAACGTATGGGGATGTATATTTTTTTTAATTTTCGCATCTCGACAGGCTTTCTTGATGATGTAAAAAATCATCACCCTCGATAAGGCATTCCCTCTTCGATTTAGAAATAAAATATCTTCTTGACCTTTTTGAGGCAGCTGATGCACACGAACATAATCTCGATATTGCCGAATCATATCTAAAGCAGAACGCCCAATTGGAACTAAACGTTCTTTATCGCCCTTACCAATTACGCGTATAAATTCCT
>JBEISB010000207.1:0-3450 GCA_040375635.1 Chitinophagaceae bacterium
CCATGAATTTTACAACTCTCGTAAAAAAAAACATGAAAAAAGGTAGGTTCCCTTATTTTTGTGTGCTTTAAAAATAAATTATGCGCGAGATAGCCTTTCGACAAGCCTTACGGGAAGCCATGCAAGAAGAAATGAGAGCCGATAACCGGGTATTTCTGATGGGAGAAGAAGTGGCAGAATACAATGGAGCCTATAAGGTTAGCCAAGGTATGCTGGATGAATTTGGCCCTAAGCGAATTATCGATACGCCCATTGCCGAGTTAGGATTTGCAGCTATCGCCGTAGGGGCTGCCTCTAATGGCTTACGACCCATTGTAGAATTCATGACTTGGAATTTTGCAGTCTTGCCCCTCGATCAAATCATGAACCATGCATCAAAAATGTTGGCTATGAGTGGCGGACACTTTGGTTGCCCGATTGTGTTTCGAGGGCCGAATGGTTCGGCCGGACAACTAGGGGCTCAACACTCTACCGCTTTCGAGAGTTGGTATGCTAATATCCCAGGACTAAAGGTAATCTCTGTATCTAACCCTTATGATGCCAAAGGATTATTGAAGAGTGCCATCCGCGACGAAAACCCGGTTGTATTTATGGAGTCGGAAGTGATGTATGGTGATATGGGACATGTGCCTGAAGAGGAGTATCTCATTCCTATCGGAAAGGCAGATATTAAAAGAGCAGGAACTGATGTAACCATCGTATCGTATAACAAAATGATGAAGGTAGCCTTAGCCGCTGCTGAAGAGTTACAAAAGGAAGGCATTAGTGCCGAGGTAATTGATTTACGTACCATCCGCCCACTGGATGTAGATACATTGGTAACATCTGTCATGAAAACCAATCGCATGTTGGTGGTAGAAGAACAATGGCCTTTCGGCAGTGTGGCTACCGAAATCACTTATCAGGTGCAGCGTCGTGCATTCGATTATTTGGATGCACCGATTCGCAGGTTGGCAAGCGCTGATACTAGTATGCATTACGCACCAACCTTAGTGGCCGAGTACTTACCCAATGTAGCCCGCACCGTTCAGGCGGTTAAGGAGCTGATGTATGCGGTGAAGTAATGCCAGGGGCATATCTTGAATTCAACTAGGACTATCACTCCCTTACCGCTTATGCCCTCTCCAGAATATTATATGCGTCTTTGTCTTGATTTGGCCCAACAAGGTGCCGGACAAGTTGCGCCTAATCCTATGGTAGGTAGTGTATTGGTTTTCGAAGATCAAATGATTGGACAAGGATATCACCAGCAATATGGCGAAGCCCATGCAGAGGTAAATTGTATCCATTCTGTACACGAAGAGAATCGTTCGTTGATAGCAAAATCAGTATTATATGTTTCTCTCGAACCTTGCTCACATATAGGAAAAACGCCTCCTTGTGTTGATATGATTCTACAATATAAAATTCCTAAAGTGGTGGTAGGTTGTCGAGATGCCTCCGAAAAGGTAAATGGCAAAGGAATACTGAGGTTGAGAGAACAAGGCGTAGAAGTAATAGAAGGCGTTTTAGAGCAAGAATGCCAGTGGCTCAACAAACGATTTTTTACGTTTCATAAATATCAGCGGCCCTATATCATTGTAAAATGGGCCCAATCGAAAGATGGATTTATCGGTCGCTATGGTCAGCAAATGAAATTGTCATGTGCCGAAACCAATAAGCAGGTGCATCTTTGGCGATCCGAAGAGGCTGCTATTTGGGTAGGGTATCGCACGGCACTTAATGATAATCCGCAATTAACAGTGCGGCATGTAAGCGGAAAGAATCCTGTGCGTATTGTGTATGATCGTGATTTATCCTTGCCACAACGTTTACATTTGTTTGATGGCGAAAGTCCTACCCTGATTTTTAATACCCTGAAATCAGAAAAGAAAGACAAACTGCAATATCTGCAAATCGATGAATCACATCCCTTCGAATCTATGTTGCAACATCTTCATCAACAACAAATTCTTTCTGTACTCGTAGAAGGTGGGAGAGACTTGTTGCAATTATTTTTTGAGAAGGGATATTGGGATGAAGCGAGAATGATTCAAACCCCGCATCTGCTTCATGCAGGCATTGCAGCACCTTCATGGCCGCAAGGCGTGGCTACTACCACTATTTCTGGTGATGATGTTATTTACAACCTCTTACAAACCGATGCCCGATGATTTTTCTCTTGCTTTCGATTTTATTGAATGCATATCTCGGCATCTCCTTTACCGTATTTAAAAAATATGAGGTAGATCTGTTTCAGGCCATTGTTTTTAACTATGCGTTTTGTGTGATTACCGGAAGTCTCTTTATGGGGCGATTTCCGATAGATTCGACGAGCCTGCATCAACCTTTTTTACCCTGGGCTTTCGTCATGGGAAGTTTGTTTATATCTGTCTTTAATCTCATTGCGTTTTCTTCTTTATTGGTGGGCGTTACCATTACCCAAACAGCCAATAAATTATCCTTGGTGATCCCAGTCTTGTTTGCTGCTTTTTTTCTGGGTGCCAGCCTCTCGTGGGTAAAGCTAACGGGCATCGGTGTGGCAATGCTGGCCGTGATTATGGTTTCGCAAAAATCAAATCAAGGAAATGAAAAAGCCATTCCATTATGGGAATATAGTTTGCCTATTGTTTTATTTATCGGTAGCGGTATTATCGATACCCTTACGAATTATGTTCAACATACTTTTTTATATAACGATGAGGCCTTATCCAATACTTACCTCATTGAAGGATTTTGTGCAGCCTTTCTGATTGGCATAATCATCTTATTATTTTTATACTTCCGTCGAAAAAAAACCTTTCGATTTCGTTATGTGGTGGCTGGATTACTTTTAGGGGTTCCGAATTATTTTTCGATATATTGTCTGCTGAGAGCGCTGCAAGACGACACCTTGGGTAGTACGGCCATCATTCCCATAAATAATATTGGGGTGTTATTTTTAGTGTCGTTGTGTGGTATCTTTTTCTTCAAAGAAAGAATATCGAGAATCAATGCTGTAGGACTAGCCTTTACGATTCTAGCCATTGTATTGATTTACTTCGGAGATAAGTTATGAGTATTGCGTTTACCTATAAAACAATTTCAGCATCTGCCGAAGCGGAGTTCAAAGACAGAGGGTCTCGGTTTCTAGCATATGTGTTTCCTGTGCAGGATTTGTCTGACATCAAAAAGCAATTACATGTTTTATACGAGTTACATCCCAAGGCCGTTCATCATTGCTATGCCTGGCGTTTAGGTACCGACGGTATGCAGTATAGAGCGAATGATGATGGAGAACCTTCAGGAAGTGCTGGGAAACCTATCCTCGGACAAATCGATAGCCTGCAGCTAACGCAAGTATTGATTGTGGTAGTTCGTTACTTTGGAGGCACTTTATTAGGTGTTCCCGGACTCATTAACGCTTATAAAACGGCGTCTCAATGGGCTTTAGCGCAGACAAGCATTCTCGAAAAACCTATCGAAAAAAAC
>JBEISB010000263.1:0-1865 GCA_040375635.1 Chitinophagaceae bacterium
ATCTACACAAGGCTATACACTCTTTCCCTACACGACGCCTCCGATCTTGATGGAAACGCTGGTTGGCAACAGTTTTCAAAAAACTTTTATGATTTGTGTTTGTTAGATGTAAACATGCCATTGAAAGATGGTTTTACGTTAGCGAGTCAAATTCGTAGAAAGAATACCCATATTCCTATTTTATTTATCACTGCAAAGAATATGCAAGAAGATAAAATTGCAGGCTTTAAAGCCGGAGGGGATGATTACATTACCAAGCCATTTAGCATGGAAGAGTTAATGTTGCGAATCGATGTTTTTATCAAAAGAACCAAAGGCACAGATCCCGATGAATTGATTTTTCAAATTGGTGAAACTTCTTTTGATTTTCCGAATCTAGCCATCAAAGGGCCTAAAACCGATGTACGGTTAACCCAGAAGGAAGCTGATTTATTGCGATTCTTTTGTTTAAATGCCAATCGCGTAATCAAGCGTGAAGAGGTATTGACAAAAGTGTGGGGTAAAGATGATTATTTTTTAGGTCGGAGTATGGATGTGTTCATCACCAAAATCCGTAAATACCTAAAAGAAGAAAAAGACATTGAGATTCAAACAATACACGGTGTAGGCTTTCGCTTTATCAACCCGAGTGCGAAAGCTGAAGAACAATAGCATCTCGTATAATTTGTAGTTCTTCGCTTGTACAACTCAATTTTGGACGTGTAAAGTTTACATCATCGGCTGATTGCATAGGAACTAGGTGCATGTGCGCGTGTGGTACTTCTAACCCAATCACAGTAATGCCGCAACGCTTACATGGAATGGTTGCCTCTATGGCTTTTGCTATTGGCTTGGCAAACACAAGCAATCGACTCAGGTAATATTCGTCTAAATCGAATAGTTTATCGGTCTCCGACTTTGGCACTACCAATACATGACCTTTTGCGATAGGTTGAATATCCAAAAAAGCGTAAAAGTCACCATCCTCCGCAATCTTGTAAGAGGGAATTTCTCCTGAAATAATTTTAGAAAAAATAGTAGGCATATCGGGTGACAAGCATTAAATATAAATCTCCTCAACTTTAAATTTCAGCACCCCGCCCGGCGTTTGCACCTCGGCTACTTCACCTACTTTTTTTCCTAATAATCCTTTCCCAATAGGTGAGGCTACCGAAATTTTACCCAACTTCAAGTCGGCCTCCTTCTCAGAAACAATTTGATAATCGATGATTTTTTTATTATGTAGATTCAGCATTTTTACCTTACTGAGTATAGTAACCTTACTAATATCCATTGTGCTCATATCAATCACTCGGGCATTGATAATAGCTTCATCTAATTTCGCAATCTTGGCTTCATGATGACCTTGTGCCTCTTTAGCTGCATCGTATTCTGCATTTTCTTTAAGATCTCCTTTTTCACGGGCTTCCGCTATCGCGCGAGCTATCTCAGCCCTGCCGACAGATTTTAGCATATTAATCTCCTCGATCATCTGATCTAATGTTTCTTTCGTCACATACGTTATCGTACTCATTGTCGTGTTCTGTTATGGTATTAAAAAGAATCAACGCCTTCTTTCGAAAGCGTTGACAAAGCAAATATAATTGATAAAAGTAGTTCCAATAGCTTATTCGTCATCATCCTTAGATGAACCTAAGGCTAGGCGAAGACCTAAGGTGTGCACACCGTTAGAGATGTTCGTCATTTTAAATCCGTAATCTAATGAAAGATCTTTACCTGAAACTTCCATTTTGAAACCTGCACCTGCAGACAATCCGGTATAGAAAGTAGTGGTATTTTCTTTACTTGTAATATCGTTTTCGTAACGGTAGGCAGCACGCAACATAAATTTCTCACGATATGCATATTCAGCGCCAACACCAACC
>JBEISB010000086.1:0-9216 GCA_040375635.1 Chitinophagaceae bacterium
CCATGAAAAAATTCTTCTTTTTCTTTCTAGTGAGTTCGGTATTAGCCATCTCCGTTTTCTTTGTCTTGTGGCTCATTATACCCTACAACTTAGTCTTTGGCTTTCCATTGCGAATGTCTGCCTACCATTACGAGCACCCAATACCCTATATCCTCATCCCCTGTTTTGTATATAGTATAATCGCAAGCCTACTCTCGAATACGTTTCTGAAAGCAAGCATAGGAAAAAGAATACTACTAACTCTACTCATTGTATTGATGACTGTTTTTTTTAGTTGTCCTTTCGGGGGGATGCTTTGGTACTATCATGATATGGAAGCCGGTTTCTTCCCGGATAACTGGCTCAGCATTCTGCTAACCAAAGCCCCTATGATGGGCTGGCAATGGGGATTTTTAATTGTGGGTATGGCCATTCCTTATAACCTGATTGGCTCAGTAATCTGTTACTTCTTGACCTTACGAGGCGCGAAGATCTTTCAAAAAGATATTCATTCTCAAACATTCGCAACCTAATCCCTAAGCATGTTATTGAGAAAATTAATACTACAAGCTTTCCTATGGTCCTTCTTGTTGTTGAATGCCTGCACACTGTCTTCACAAGATCATAAGCGAGGGATACCTGAGCCTCTAAGCCCCGCAAAAGAGGTTACCATTTACATACAACCCTTTACAGATTTACCGGCTACCTATCTAAACTACGTCAGTATAGAATTTCAAAAAACCTTCAAGAAGGTTATGATTAATCCACGCGTCGATTTGCCGGCTCGTGCCTTCTTTAGACCCAGAAATAGATACCGAGCCGATTCCTTATTAAGCTTTTTGAATCCATTAACCCCAAAAGGTTGTCATACCCTTGGGTTAACGACCAAAGATATCAGCACAACAAAGGGAAATGCTCCCGACTGGGGGGTAATGGGATTAGGGAATTGTCCGGGCAAATCCTGTGTAGCTTCTTCGTTCCGATTAAAAGGGAATAAGATGGAGAAATTATACAAGGTGGCTATTCACGAATTAGGGCATACAGAAGGATTACCTCATTGCAACGTAAAAACCTGTTATATGCGAGATGCTGAAGGTCATGACAGTACCGATGAAGAAACAGGGTTTTGTGCCGACTGTAAAAAAAAGCTAATACAAGCGGGATGGCATTTTAAATAAACAATGTATATGAAAACAATCTCATCTATAGCACTTCTCCTTCTGTGCAATACGATATGTAAAGCGCAAAAAGTATTTTCGGTAGATTATGCCAGTCAGGCCGACGTAAAAGTATTTGTAGTGCGCTATGAAAGTCAGGCCGACTTAAAAGTATACAAAGTAAGCTATCAAAGTCAAGCAGGTGCTAATAATGGCAAATGGTTCTTTACTTCTTATGCTAGTCAGGCAAGTAAAAAAATTTATTTTGTCGACTATGAAAGCCAGGCAGATATAAAAATATATTTCGTCGACTATGAGAGTCAGGCCGGGTGGAGAAATAATTCGAAAAAAGCATTGTTATATTGATGGGGTGAGGAGATGAAATCTAAAGGCATACCATCATCCTGTAAATACTTCCTATCCGTTGTCTAAGCAATACAACAAGAGTTGTTAATAAAATGCCCCTTATGGTTAAGAGAACTTAACATGATTATCTTCTGCAATGCTGTAAGACTATTTTGTAACCGGGGCCGAAATAGCCATCAGGTAAAAAGACAAGGTATCTTTATCCAGTTTATCCTGATCAACAGTCAAGGTAGGTAAAATATCTAGCAAGGCATTGATACGACCTTCTAGCGGTAAAAATTTATTGATAACCGCAATGCGCCTGTCTTGCAAAATACAATAACCACTATGGAAATTACCTTTCTCAAAACGAATGCTGTATCCTATCTGATCGTACAGTTCTTCAAATTTCTTGAGGGTGGCGGGTGTATACTTAATACTCATATCTTTGCGCGATTCAAAAACAATTTTCGAAAGATGGCTAAGATAAAGCAAAAGAGAATGTGGCTGCTGTTTGCATTCTTCAATTTATGCACATTTTACGGCTTTGCTCAGTTTGATGCCGATAACGATAATACCTTTCTGGGTGGACTCATTGCCGGTACCAATTTCTGTCAGGTTGATGGCGATAACTTTGCCGGCTACCATAAAGTGGGCTGGAATGTTGGCGCGGTAGTCTATACTAAACTGGCCGAAAACCTTACCGCCAGCATGGAATTGTTATACTCTCAAAAAGGCAGTCGTGCCGGAGTAAACCAGGTTCCTAAATTAGCCAACGACCGAAATACCATTATTACCGATTACCGCATTAAACTCAACTACCTTGAAGTCCCTATTTTGTTGAATTACTACGATAAACGGAAAAGTAATTTCGGGGCTGGGTTGTCTTTAGGCCGACTCGGTTCGAGTCGTGAAATTTATACCGATGGTGATGGGCATACCTACGAGAACGATGCCAAGCTCTTTCCGTTCCGCAAGCTGGACCTCAATATGGTACTCAATGGCAATGCTCATGTTTGGAAGGGATTGTTTTTAAATCTGCGCTTTCAATATTCATTGATTTCCATTCGTAGTGCCTATAATTATGTTACCGGCCGCGAGCAACAGTTCAGTAACCTTTGGATCACCCGCTTTATTTATATTTTTTGATGCGGGGACTTCCCTGTCTTCTCCCCTGATGTGGCATGCAAATTAACTGTACTCCCGAAGAGAATCTATTACTCGAACAAATCGCCAAAGTTGCCCAAGGTTTATCTGTAGAAACCTATGTGATTGGAGGTTTTGTGCGCGACAAAATATTGGGTCGTAATACAAAAGATATCGATATTGTTTGTGTGGGCGATGGCATTCAATTGGCCGAAGCCTTTGCCAAGTCCTTACATCCAAAAGCCCAGGTGGCTGTCTATAAAAACTTCGGAACGGCACAGGTAAAAACAGACACCTTCGAAGTGGAGTTTGTTGGCGCCAGAAAAGAATCGTACCGTAGTGAAAGTCGTAACCCAGAGGTAGAACAAGGCACCTTAGTCGACGATCAAAATCGACGCGACCTAAGCATTAATGCGATGGCTATCAGCTTAAATGCCCAAAATTATGGCGACCTCATCGACCCTTTTGATGGCATGAACGATTTGCAATCGCAATGGCTGCGAACGCCACTCGATCCGGTTCAAACCTTTATCGACGACCCTTTGCGAATGATGCGCACCATACGCTTTGCCGCCCAATTAGACTTTACGGTAGATCCGATCGCCCTCAAGGCTATTACCGAAAATGCAGCTCGGATCGACATCATTTCTCAAGAGCGAATTACCGAAGAACTCAATAAAATTATTCTTTGCCAAAAACCATCGGTAGGCTTTTTATTACTGTATCAAACCAAACTCCTACATCGTATCTTACCGCAACTGGTAGACCTTGCCGGTGCGGAATACATAGATGGGAAAGGTCATAAAGACAATTTCCATCATACCTTACAAGTGCTAGATAATATTTGTGTCGATACCGACAATCTCTACCTGCGATGGGCCGCTATTTTACATGATATCGCGAAGCCCGCCACTAAAAAATTTGAAGCCGGTAAAGGATGGACTTTCCATGGACATGAATGGCTAGGCGCTAAAATGGTTCCATCGATTTTTAAACGATTGAAGTTGCCACTCAGCGAACCGATGAAGTATGTGCAGAAATTGGTACAGCTTCATCTGCGCCCGATTAGTCTTACCAAAGAAGATATTACCGATAGCGCTATTCGCCGTTTATTGTTTGATGCGGGTAATGATATCGATGATTTGATGACCTTATGCAAGGCAGATATCACCTCCAAAAATGAAAAAAAAGTAAAGCGTTTCCGCGAGAATTTTGATTTGGTCAAAAAACGGATTGCGTATGTCGAAGAGAATGATATGATTCGGAATTGGCAACCCCCTATTAGCGGAGAAATCATCATGGAAACCTTTGGGCTTAGTCCTACACGAGCCGTGGGAGATATCAAAACGGCCGTCCGCGAAGCGATACTCGACGGGATTATTCGTAATAACTATGACGAGGCATATGCCTATATGATTCTCAAGGCAAAAGAACTGAATATAGCGCCAAAGTTGTAAGTTTGTTGCTATAAATAGCCTTATGTCGTTAATCAAATTCAGAACCAGTTGGAGGGATGATGATACCATCTACAGAGATATTGAGATTCTGTCGGGAAGTACTTATTTTGAATTGCATACTACCATCAAACTAGCATGGCAGTTTCCGGCTGATATGGAAGCTTCCATTTATGTGAGCAATAATCAATGGAAAAAAGAACGACAAATTGATTCTACCGTAGAAAAAAATTTACGCGATGCCGCGGCCTTGAGCATGAAGAAAACCCCCATCGGCGCTCTTGTTGTAGATCCGCATCAAAAGTTTTTATACGAATGTGTTCACCCGAAAGCTTGGGTTTTGTTGATTGAACTATTAACCCTCGACGAGGAGCCTATGCGTATTGATTTGTATCCACGCTGCAGCCGCACCGAAGGCATATCGCCTACCCAATTGGGCGTTGTGCCTACCCAAAAAGATAGTGTGATGGAAATTGAAGAGCGTTACGACTTACATAAAGATGAAGAAGGTTTTGGAGATGAAGGTGAAGAAGGGGAAAGCGATTCAGATACGGAAGAATCATTTGGTGAAGATTTTGCAGAAGAAATCTAGTTGGCACTATGGCGAACACTAAGACCTTATTAGTTATCGCCGGTCCTACGGCCAGTGGAAAAACCGATCTTGCCATAGAGATTGCTCAAGCTTACAAAACCGAAATCCTATCAGCAGACAGTCGACAGTGCTATCGAGAAATGAATATTGGTACGGCTAAACCCGATGCGATTCAATTAGCTGCTGTTCCTCATCATTTTATTCATTCGCATTCTATCCACGATACCGTATCTGCAGGAAGCTACGAATCCTATTCGCTATCGATACTCGAAAAACTTTTTACAACACATGATGTAGTGGTTTGCTCCGGCGGAACGGGTATGTATATTCAAGCCTTATGTCATGGCCTCGACCCTATGCCCTTTGTTCCTGCATCAGAAAAAGAAGTGGTGCAACTAGAATATGATTTGCATGGACTAAGCTGGTTACAAGAAGAAGTAAAGCGAATAGATCCGGTGTTTTTTGCCCAATGCGAACAAGAAAACCCAGCGCGATTGATGCGAGCCCTCTCCTTTTTCCGAACCCACCAACAATCGATACTGCACTTTCAACAGCAACCCAAAGCAATACGCCCATTTGTAATCAAACGTTGGGCTATCGATTGGCCCAGAGAGGAATTGTACCAACGGATTCACCAAAGGGTCGACAATATGATGGAAGCGGGATTGTTAGAAGAAGTAAAAAGTCTTATCCCATTTCAATATTTACCTTGTCTACAAACAGTAGGCTATACCGAATTATTTCGCTACTTAGCTGGAGAATACACAATCGAGACAGCCATCGATAAAATCAAACAGCATACACGCAACTATGCCAAACGACAAATCACATGGTTTCGGAACCAGGGAGATTTTGTATGGCAAAAACCTAGCGAAATAAAAAAGAGTGCTTTGATCTTAGCATAACGATTTTATTGATTTCGTTATCTAGAAGACCGATTTACAGAACTATCTAGAAATATCCGTTTCATTTTTGATGGTTAAAAACGTAACGCCATCACTCTCTGCAAACGCCTCTTGCAGCCGCTCGGGATGTGTGTCTGTAATAAATACCTGACTTTTACTTTTTTGCACATACTCGATTAATTTCTGGCTTCGTAAAGCATCGAGCTTTTCAAAAATATCATCAAGCAATAACAGCGGTTGTTGGTGATTGAGCTCTTCGATCATTTCATATTGAGCCAGCTTTAAGGCAAATAAAAACGATTTTCGTTGTCCTTGTGATGCCGCTTGTTTCATAGGCATTCCATTCAATAGAAACACCAAATCATCTTTATGAATACCGTAATTGGTTCGTTGACTAAAAATATCTTTTTCTACATGTTGCTCCAGTAATGCGGCTAAGGAATGATCTAACAAGCGGCTATCGTATGTTAACTGGATACTCTCTTTCGCCTCACTCAATTGCGAGTATATGGCAAGTACCTTCTCAGCGTAGTGTGCACAGAAGGCTTGTCGCGTATTGGCAATTGGATGAGCTAGGTTACTTAATTGCTGATTATAAATACCCAATAACGAATAATCTCGCTCATCACCCTTACTCCAAGATTTAAGCAACGCATTTCGCTGCTGCAGATACCGATTGTACAGAATAAGTTGCTGCATATATTCGGCATTGGTTTGACTGATCATGGCATCTAAAAACTTTCGTCTTTCTTCGCTGCCCTCGGTGATAAGTTGGGTATCGTCTGGGGCAATCATCACGCAAGAAAACCTACCGATATGCTTAGAAAATTGCGTATACACCTCTTCATCAACCCGAAACTCTTTCTTCCCATTTTCGCGTAATATACATACTAAAGAATGGGGCTTCTCTTGACTAACAAATTCGGCTTGCAATCGAAATCCTTGTCTGCCTTGCGTTACATGCAGTGCATCAGTATGCAGAAAATAACTTTTCGTAAAGCACAAAAAATGTATCGCATCCAGCAAACTGGTTTTTCCACTTCCATTCGATCCCGAAATACAAACAATACGGCCGGGAAATGTAAATTGCCGGGAGACATAATTTTTAAAATGAACCAACGATAGTGAACGAACCGACAACATAAGCGGCACAAATATACTGGCATTGTTGGGCTTTTCGTAGATGGGTTTCTCGACTACTTTTTTATCTTTACTTCATGAACAGTAAAATTTCTATTCTCGCCATCCTATTATGCATCGGCATGGCCGTTCCATTATCGGCACAAAAAAAGCTCATCTCCTTGGTGAACCCCTTTATTGGTACCGGAGGACATGGACATACCTTTCCGGGTAGTACCTATCCGTTTGGGGCTTGTCAGTTAAGTCCTGATACCCGTCTCGAGGGCTGGGATGGTTGCAGTGGATATCATTACAGCGATTCCATCATCTATGGGTTTAGCCATACCCACCTTAGTGGTACCGGTTGCAGCGATTATGGCGATATTTTACTGATGCCCGTTACCAAAGAAATGCCACTCGATCATTACCAATATGCCTCTTCCTTTTCTCATCTACATGAAGAGGCGCATCCCGGTTATTATGCAGTTCAGTTAGCCTCATCGGGAATAGAGGTGGAGTTAACATCCACCCTGCATGGAGGGGTGCACTTGTATCATTATCCGCAAGGAGCCGACCCATTGATTGTGCTTGATCTAAAACATCGCGATGAAGTATTGGACAGTCATGTAGAAAAAGTAGATGATTATACCCTTCGAGGATATCGGTTTTCTAAGGCTTGGGCATCGAATCAAAAAGTATATTTCGAAATCAAGTTCTCAAAACCCATCGAGCAGATTTTATACGAACCGCTGCGCGGAGGAAGCTCTACCACGCCAATGTCTACCGATAAATCACAACATTGTCTTATTCGTTTTGCGAAACGACAAAATAACCAAAATGACGTAATGGTTAAAGTTAGTATTAGCGGGGTTGACGAAGAAGGGGCTCATCAAAATGGGGTAGCCGAAATGAAGAGCGATGATTTTTATTGGTACAAAAAAAAGGCAGAACAAAGTTGGGAAACAGAATTAGGTAAGCTAAAAGTAAAACCAGCTCAACAAATGGCAGATAGTTATAATCAGTTGGTTATCTTTTATACCGCCCTTTATCATAGCATGATACATCCTTCTTTATATAGTGATGTGGATGGTCGCTATCGGGGCCGAGACGACAGGATACATAGCACCGAAGGGAAGTTTCGTTACTACACTGTCTTTAGTTTGTGGGATACCTATCGTGCCTTACACCCCTTACTCAATATTATTGATTCGGAGCGTACTCGCGATTTTATAAACACCTTTATTCGCGAATACGAAGAAGGTGGACGATTGCCGATTTGGGAACTTAGCAGCAATGAAACTAATTGTATGATTGGGTATCATGTGGTTAGTGTAATTTGGGATGCCTATGTACATGGCATCAGAGACTTCGATCAAGAAAAAGCTTTTGAGGCTATGAAGTCGATAGCCACTTCTGAAGACGACTATCAATATGTTACTGATATAGCTAATAATCTTTCCCCATCCAAAGAAGCAGAACCTCCTGTTTTACATTTGAAAGCTGAGGCTCGTTCTCGTTGTGCCGATGCCGATGCCTTAGAAAGTTATTGCCGCTTTGGATTTGTGCGTTCTGATGATGCCCATGAAAGCGTAAGCAAAACCCTTGAATTTTCATTTAACGATTGGTGTATTGCACAAATGGCGCAGCATCTAGGCAAAGAAAAAGAGTATCAATACTATGTAAAACGCAGTCATGCATGGATGAATGTATACGACCCAAGCACAGGCTTTATGCGTGCCCGTAAGAATGGTTGTTTATATCAGCCGTTTTCGCCTTATACTGTCGACAATAATTATACAGAAGCGAACAGTTGGCAATATAGTTTTTATGTTCCTCATGCCATAGATGAATTAATGAAGATGCATGGTGGCAAGGATTCCTTTGCGCATGCACTCGATGCGTTGTTTGCAGCCAAAACCAAAACAGAAGGTCGCGAACAAGCAGATATTACAGGTCTCATTGGCCAGTACGCGCATGGCAACGAACCTAGTCATGAAATTGCTTATTTATATCGCTATGCTGGTCAGCCCGAAAAGACACAACTCATTATAGACCGTATTCTTGATAGCTTTTATACCAATACACCAGAAGGTTTGATTGGGAACGAAGACTGCGGACAAATGAGTGCTTGGTATGTGATGAGTTCCTTAGGACGATATGCTGTTTGTCCGGGCAAACCAGGCTACGAAGAAATTAGTCCTCGCTTTATCACCTATAGTGAGGCGTGGGCGAATGCAGGAATTTTAGAAGAAGAAACGGCAAATGGCAAGACCAACAAACCGGCACCTTTTACCCCTAACCCCTCGATTGCAGCATGTCCTCGTATTTTTAAAAATAACATGACCTTGAAGTTTCAACCGGTTACCGCGCCTGATTCAATGTACTCGTATCGCATTTTTGCCAGTGTCAATCATGAAGCATGGATGAATGCCGACGCCTTCACAAGCAAGAATTTCACAGAATCATTTGCTGTAAAGTTTCAAGCCAAATCGTTTGTCAGAAATTCAGCAAACAGAGAA
>JBEISB010000160.1:0-5230 GCA_040375635.1 Chitinophagaceae bacterium
AGTAAACTTCCCATCGATCATTTCTTGATTCAACGACGAAATCGGTAGCTTTTCGTGATACACGTTCATTTTCATGTAATGGCACATATTGGTCATATTATCGATACCTCGTAAATTACCGGCACGGCCCGAAGCCACACCAACTAACATCACTTTTTTAAAGTACCAACATTTTTTAATATCACTGATGTCCATCATGAGTTTAAAGATGCCGGGAAAACTGCCATTATACTCGGGCATCACAAAAATAAACTTCTCAGCCGGAATTAAATACTCAGCCTCTAATCGGTTAAATGCCTCATCGCGATGAAACGAATGAAGTTGTTCTAAGCTCAACAGCGCTGCATCAATCCCTTCTTCTTTAAAAAATTGTTGATATTCTTTCGAAACTTGTAAGGTGGCACTGCCTTTCCGATTGGTAGCAGAAATAATTGTATACATGGCGCAAATGTAGGCCGTGTGAAAGGTCTAGCTGATTGTTTTTTTGGGGGGTTGATAAATCTTAACTATAGCTTTAAGACAAAAGAATTGGGATTAAACTTTCAATCTACCCCATTTATTTCGCCATTGTGTATCTTAGTTGCGGTAAATGTCTCCATCATGAAAAAAATCCTCTTATCTGCCTTGTTGCTTTTCTTTTTGATTGTCGCGTTTTTTTGGATGCATAATACGATGCCTGTCCTTCGAAACGCTCATCAAAACCCAGCTGAAGAATATCTCTTGAGCCTGCAATACCCAGCCTTTGGAGAAGGGATTAACGAATACAGAAGGGCGGTTTACCAAGAACTCAAGAAATTCAGAAAAACACGCGGAGCGGGCACATGGCAATTAGAAGGTCCTTTCAATACCGGCGGGCGCATCAATTGCATTGCTATTCATCCTACCCAAGCCAATACGTATTTGGTGGGTTGTGCCGATGGTGGAATCTTTAAAACAACTGATGACGCCTTAACCTGGCAGCCCATTTTTGATAATGTACCTTCCTTATCCGTCAGTCAAATCGTGTACGATAATTCGAACCCACAAATTATTTATGCCGGAACGGGCGATCAAGTCTTGGGTGGCTATTCGCATGTAGGCACCGGAATTTACAAAAGTACGGATGGTGGGAATACATGGAATTACAGCGGACTGATTAACGTCGGAGCCATCAGTAAGATTGTTATCGACCCAAGTAATTCGCAAACCCTTTATGTGGGGGCCATGGGAAACCCGTTTATTGCCGATACAAATCGGGGTGTATATAAAAGCACGAATGGCGGGGCAAGCTGGACAAAAGTATTAGGTCTGGGCTTGCAAGCCGGTATCGCTGACTTAGTCATCAATCCTATAAACCCGGGTACCTTATATGCGACCGGCAGATATCGATACCGCTCTGATACTCAAAGTTTATTGAACGGCATTGAAGCTCGTATCTACCGAACCACAGATGGTGGTAACACTTGGGACACCCTTAGCAATGGACTCCCTATGGGTCCACAATGCCGCATTGGACTCTGCATTTCTAACAACAACCCCAATATACTCTATGCCAATTATGTAGACACTACCCTTGACTTTAGCGGCTTATATAAAACAAGCAATGGAGGAAATTCGTGGAGTTTGGTGAACAATATGAGCTCGGTGAATGGGGGGGGCTTTGCTTGGTATTTTGGTGAAATTCGGATGGACCCATCGAACGACAATCGTTTGTTTGTGTTAGGGGTAGGCTTATACACTTCATCCAATGGAGGCGTGACATTTACGGCCGATAATGGGTTTCTTCATTCCGATAAGCATGACTTACGATTTGTAAACACCAATAAGTTGTTGGTTGCCACTGATGGCGGATTCTACCAATCGACCAATGGAGGTGTTTCGTGGGTGCAGAAAAATAATTTACCCATTACCCAGTTTTATGAGCTTGCCTATAATGGGTTTGATACTGCTAATTATTATGGCGGCGCCCAAGACAATGGAACGAATTATGGATCTTTACAAGGCGGAATCAATAATTGGATACGCTATTATGGAGGAGATGGCTTTCGACCTCAATTTAATCCTCTTGACCCCCAGGTATTTTATGCGGAATGGCAAAATGGAAATGTTGTAGCAACCAACGATGGCGGTGCTTCTTTTAATCCTATAAGCTCCTCCATTAATAGTATAGATCGATGCAGCTGGAATACCCCGTATATGATCAGTCGCTTCAACCCTGATGTATTATACTTCGGTTCTTACCAATTATATAAAAATAGCAATGGGCCTGTCGATAACTGGACATCGATTAGTCCAGACCTTACCGATGGCACCGACAATGCCTTTCATGTGATTACCACCATCGACCAATCACCGTTTAATGCCCAGTATTTATATGTAGGTACCAGCGATGCCCGTGTATGGACAAGCACTAACGATGGCAACACCTGGACGCTTGTGAATAGCGGTCTTACCCCTCGAAATATTAGTTGTGTTATGGCTTCGCCAGATAGTTTAGGTCATGTGTTTGTGAGTCAAACCGGATATCGAAACAACGATAGTCTGCCGCATATTTACTACAGTGCTACTAATGGAAATAGCTGGACTTCCATCGCCGGCAACCTACCCAATTTCTCGATTAGTGATATTTGGGTACAGCCGGGTAGCAAAGACAGTAA
Source organism: Chitinophagaceae bacterium (assembly GCA_040375635.1). Taxonomy (GTDB): domain Bacteria; phylum Bacteroidota; class Bacteroidia; order Chitinophagales; family Chitinophagaceae; genus OLB11. Next base: position 2,637 of record JBEISB010000160.1, read on the forward strand.
TATCTTAGTGGCTAATGATGGAGGGGTGTATGCCACGAAAGATCGCGGACAGAATTGGGTGAGGGTTGGTAACAATATGCCCATCATACCTGTGTTCGACCTCGACTACAATCCATCCACCAAACGCATCATGGCCGGCACCTTTGCACGCTCATTGATGACGATGCCAATAGACTCTATCTTCCCGACAAAAACATCGGGTAATGTTGGAATAAGTAATGTCCTATCCGAAATATCCTGCACGCTTTATCCCAATCCTGTTGCCGATCAATTTCGTCTCGAAATAAAAAATGCTCAATTTCAACAAGCCATTTTTTATGATATGCGAGGTACAATATGTAAGCGTTATCTAAAGAATGATACGCAACGATATACTACCGAAGGATTAGCCGATGGGTATTATGTGTTGCATGTTATCACCCCACAAGGAGCCATCAACCAACAGCTTATCATCAAACATTAAGGATCAGGCTAGAGCGATAATTCAGTTTGCTCACCTGCCTTCTTGACTTCAAAATCGCGCGTAGTTTTGTTTACATCGCCTTGCGAAACCAATCGCTGCTCGTGTATGCAATTACGTAAACGATATTCAAGAAACAGGGTATCGGGCTTGTCTGTGATTTTTTTGGCAGCCTCTTGTATCACCTTACTTGCTTTCTGGAAATCGGTTGTAGCAGCCTGCAAGAATTGAGTGTCAAAAAACGCCTCCGGTCGAGAGGCTAATTTCTTTCCGCCTTCATACGTTCGAATCCAAGTTGATTCGTTTTGTAATTTCATCCATTCATCGCCTTCCACTTCATACTCTGCAGGCGTGACTTCTTTTAAAAGACGTTTGGTTTTTACAAACTCCTTGGGCGGCACCTCCGAAAAATTCTTCGGATAAAACATTTGTCCTTTTTCATTTAAGAAAGGAAGTCCAATCACATTAATCGTATGTAAGAGTTCAGGGTAAGGTTTGGTATAGGGTAACAACCAATAATAAGCAGACACATCATTAGCGCAAGGCGAAAGCCAAAAGCAGAGAGGTTCTTCGTCGGTTAACGCTTTGGCCACGAGTTCGCTGATGCGGACATGGTCGTCTGAAATATTTTCGCTTGTTGGCTGAAGTCGTTTCCAGAACTCTGTGCGCAATACATCATGATCTATCGGATCGGGCACTGCAATAGGTCCAATAGACAGCTGATCTTTCAAAATAAAAATTTCGCCTCGTAAATTTTCGTCGAGTTCAAAAGCAGCTTCTAGATTTTTAGCGGCCTCATCACCACAAATTATATGTATCATATTGTTTCGCTTTCTTCTACAGCATCCAATTCGATGCGCAGATTATTGATAATAAATTCTTGTCGTTGTTGCGTGTTTTTACCCATATAATACTCGAGCAGTTTCTGAATATGGGCTTCACCGGCCATCAGTACGGGCTCTTTACGCATTTGTTCGCCAATAAAGCCAGCAAACTCAGAAGGCGATATTTCACCAAGACCTTTGAATCGTGTAATTTCTGGTTTGCCACTTAACTTCAATACAGCCTCTTGCTTTTCGCGTTCGCTGTAACAGTATATCGTTTCTCTTTTATCGCGCACACGAAAGAGTGGGGTTTCGAGAATATACACATGTCCATTACGAACAAGGTCAGGGAAGAATTGTAAAAAGAAAGTCATAATCAACAATCGAATATGCATCCCATCCACATCAGCATCGGTGGCAATCACAATATGATTATAGCGCAGGTCTTCTATGCCTTGTTCTATATTGAGGGCATGTTGAAGCAGATTCAATTCTTCGTTTTCATATACAATGCGTTTGCTGAGTCCAAAGCAATTTAAAGGTTTTCCGCGCAAACTAAATACCGCTTGGGTTTCGGTATTGCGCGATTTTGTAATCGAACCGCTCGCGCTATCTCCTTCCGTGATAAAAAGGGTTGACTCTAATTTCTTCGTCTCGAGTTCGAGTTTGTTTTTCCCTTCAAACACATCATCGAGATGGTATTTACAATCGCGTAATTTTTTATTATGAAGATTAGCTTTCTTAGCTCTTTCGTTCGCTGTCTTTTTGATACCACTCAGCTCCTTACGTTCGTGTTCGCTTTGTTCGATTCGTTTCTTGAGAGCTTCTGCTGTTGTTGGATTCCGATGCAGATAATTATCGAGTTCCTTCATGAGAAAGTCCATCATAAAACTTTTCACCGAAGGACCTTTCTCGTCCATGTTTACACTTCCGAGTTTGGTCTTGGTTTGACTTTCAAACACGGGTTCTACCACGCGTATACTCACCGCAGCTACAATACTCTGACGAATATCTGAAGCTTCGTAATCCTTTTTATAATATTCGCGTATCGTTTTTACGAAGGCCTCCCGAAAGGCTTGTTGATGCGTACCGCCTTGGGTAGTATGTTGTCCATTGACGAACGAATAAATTTCTTCACCATAATCGCCACTATGGGTAATGGCAACTTCTACATCTTCGGCCTTGAGATGAATAATAGGATAACGAATTTCATCTTCGTTAGTTTTACGTTGCAAGAGATCGAGCAATCCGTTTTTCGAAACATAGCGTTTGCCATTGAAATTCATCACCAATCCGGCATTGAGATAACA
>JBEISB010000029.1:0-15427 GCA_040375635.1 Chitinophagaceae bacterium
AAAACTGTTGTCCCCTAACCGGCAAATTTTCTCCATTCTCAGCAAACATATAACGCAACCACTGCCTACCATCTTCCAAAAACAAATGAGCGATGTCTTTGCCGCCTTTAAAGTAATTAGCAGTATCGCCCGATTTGTAATAATACTGGTATATGATACCGACCATTAAAGCACCAAACACTTTTAATCCAAGGGCAGGATAATAATACCGTACATTCTTTTCTGTTGTTAGCAGAGGCCTTAACGCTATACTGATGATAAATAAAAACAGCAGGTAGAAGGGCAATAGCACATAATCCCATAATGTAATAAATACCATATCTTTGAAACCTTAAAGGTAAGCGAATGGGCAGAAAATACGGAACATTTTTTAACGGCGTTTCGTTTATTTACTGGCTGTTGATTTCACTGATTCCTCTACCGGGAAAATGCCTGTCAAAAAAAAATATTGTTATTAATGTTCTGCACGAAGGAGCTGTTGGCAATGCTACATTTAATAACCATGATGTTTTTGCAAGACTTAGTCAACAAATCAATGCTCGTGGCGGAAAAACCACTTTATTTTTCCCCAAAGGGATTTATATAGTTGGCAAACAAACCGAAAATCAAAAACCGGGCGCACCTTATCAAGGACAATCGGTTTTTACGTTGCAGCATGTAACTCAGGTAAAATTTGTAGGCGAAGAAGGTACCATTATTCGATTTGCCAACGCACTTCGCTTCGGTAGCTTTGATCCAAAAAGTTTACTCCCCTTTACCCCAAAACTCCCTTTTACGGATGCCGGATTTAAGGTAAATATTGGCAATCTCTTTCACTTCATAGACTGCAACCAAATTGAAATTAATCAAATCGAAGGTGATGGAAATGCAAGTCACATTTTTTATGGTGGCCCTTGGGGCGATGTTGACCGGCAATGTATGCATATCGGAATCTTTATTCAAAACTGCAACAATATTCAATTACAAAGTGCTTCGATGCACCATTTCGGATTAGATGGAATACAGATTGCCAATGCCCGTGCAAATACCAATAATTGGATTATGATGCGAAATTGCCGCTTTGAGTATAATCTGAGACAAGGTTTTTCGTGGGTTGGCGGACAAGGTCTTACAGCCGAATATTGCTCATTTAATTATAACGGATTGGGCAGCGAATCATCAGCCCCACGCGCCGGTATTGATATTGAATCGGAGGTGTCTCCTATCCGACAAGGGCACTTTTATCAATGTGAAATGATCGATAATGGCGGCGTGGGTGTACTTGCCGATACAGGTCCAAGTAGTGAAATCGATTTCAAACAATGTCGAATTATAGGCATCCGTAATTGGTCAGTTTGGGTTACCAAACCTTCATATACTTTTAGAAACTGTTACATCCTTGGCTCTATAACACATGGGTATGCAGCACCCGATAATCTAAGTGCTACACGCTTTATCTATTGCAGCTTCAGCGATAGTTTATTTCATGGAGAAAAAGTTTTCGGAAATTATTTGGTTGAATGCAATGGTAGCAAACGGATGAGATTTGACAATTGTCGTTTTATCGCTCAACAAAAAAAACTTCTCTATGTAAATTGTCAGATAAATAATGATTCCGAACGTGTTATGCTAACCGGATGCACACTTGTGCACTGTAACCCTTTGATTGGTGAAAACGATTTTATTGCTTTGTTACGCGGTGTTAGTTTAAAGAAAAATCAATGTATAGATACCTGTACAAAAAAAAATATTTATATCGAAACTATGGGGGCATATGGCGACAAATCGAACCATATACAATCCTCTTCTCATTACCTGAAATGGAGCAATCCTATATCGGGTAGCCGAGATGTGTTTTAATTTTTTAGCTTATGTGTGGAATTGCCGGAACTATCAATCGCATTATCGATTACCCTCGTCTGAAAAAAGATTTACTTCATCGCGGGCCTGATAATCAAACCCGATATGATTGGAAAAATATATCGTTGTTTCATTTCAGGTTATCCATTCAGGATATTGCCTCAGGAGCACAACCCATGCATTTGAATGAAAAATATACAATTGTCTTTAACGGTGAAATTTATAATCACCAAGAACTACGAAAACAATATTCACTCAACTGTCATACCCAAAGTGATACCGAAACATTAATCCAATTATTTGCCCTGCGCGGATTAGAATGTCTGCATGATCTTGATGGTATGTTTGCCATTGCATTAATCGATAAGGAAACACATACGCTTACACTCATCCGCGATCGTGCTGGCAAAAAACCTTTGTACTATTTTTATGATGGCGAGAGTTTTTTCTTTTGCAGTGAATTGAAAGCTTTGTCGAGACAATTATCCCTGCAACATGATTCGAATGCTATTTCTGAATATATTTATACAGGTACTTTCTTAGGCGATCATACTCCCTACGCACAGGTAAACGAACTCATCAATGGTACATATTTGCAGATTAACCTCAACACACTTTCAATCTCCACACATGCCTGGTGGAATATGACAGAGGCTTATTTGCATAACAGCACTGATCATTTTGATGAGGCCTTATTCAAAGTCGATAGTTTGTTGCATACTGCTATTCGGCGTCGATTAGAATCTTCTGATTTAGAAGTTGCCTCCTTTTTAAGTGGGGGTATCGATAGTGGACTCGTGGTGGCAATTGCTTCGGATTATAAACCGAACATGAAGACGTTTACCGTATCGTTTAATGGACAGTTCGATGAAGCGCCTTATGCCAAACAGGTAGCCGAAAAATACCATACCGATCATCACGAATTATTGATTGGCTTTGATTCTTTGAGCAACGATATCGAATCTATACTGGGCAATTACGGTGAACCTTTTTGTGATAGTTCTGCCATACCAAGCTATTATGTTAGCAAAGCCGCACGGAAACATGTAACCGTAATTCTTAATGGCGATGGTGCCGATGAACTATTTGGCGGCTATCGTCGATATGTTCCATTTTCGAAATTTAATTTCCTGAAAAGTCATAAGGCCTTGCAGTATGGCTTCTCATTGTTGCATCGGTTACTCCCGCCGGGTAAGGAGAAGATGAGCAGCTATCAATACCTTTACCGCCTGATTGATTTGGCCGGAAAAAATGCCACCGCGTCCTACCTCAGCGCAACCACCGACCTTTGGCCCGAACCCGATTTTAACGCCATGCATAGTTTAACCGCTACTATACAGGCAGTGAATCAGCTAAACCTAAGCGGACTCAAAAGTATGATGCTGCTCGATTATCAATGTCAGCTTTTTACTACCTTGTTAGTGAAAATGGATATTGCCACCATGGCCAATTCGCTAGAAGGCCGGAGCCCATTTTTATGCAAAGAATTACAAGAATATGCCCCTAGTTTACCTGATACTTACAAAATACGCGGAACACAAACTAAAGTTCTATTACGTCAGTTAGCCAAAAAGTATTTGCCTACTGATTTAATACAATTGCCGAAACGAGGTTTTGAAGTACCATTGGCCAGCTGGGTAGATGGCGTTTTGCAACCTGTTATTTACGATTATTTGCGCTCACCTAATGCCCTGTTTCGGAATTATATCCATAGCCATGATGTGGATGATTTATTAGAAGGAAAGTCAAACGCTATCGGTGCTGTCAACCGCAGCAAAATTCTTTGGAATTTATTTTGTCTCGAAGTCTGGAACCGGCAAGGATAAATGCGACTCAACTTTATTCCATTTCTTGTTTACTTTTGTGTTCTATGCCCCGTGTACTCAGGATATTTAATCGGCTTATTTTGGGCGGCCCCTTGTTTAATGTCACTTACCTGACTAAATTTTTGGCTCCCGAATTCGAAACGCGCTTACTCATCGGGGCTAAAGACCCGCATGAAGAAGAGGCCCATTTTATCCGTGAGCAATATCAACTCAACCCCATCGAAATTTCTTGCCTGAAGCGCGATATTCATTTGAGAGATGATACCCGCGCCTTTCGGGAGATAAAAAAGATTATTGAAGAGTATCGTCCGCATATCGTACATACCCATGCTGCCAAACCCGGTGCCATTGGTCGTTTAGCCGCCTCTGTGTGCAAAGTACCCGTAATTGTACATACTTATCATGGCCATGTATTTCATTCTTATTTTGGAAAGGCCAAGACTCAATTTTTTATTCAAGCTGAGCGATACCTTGCTACCAAAACAGATCGCATTATTGCCATTAGCGATCAGCAAAAGACCGAACTTGTTGATACTTTTCGGATTTGTAAACCCGAGAAGATGACCGTGATTCCCCTTGGATTGGATTTGCGGAAGTTTTATGAAGACCAAGAACAGAAGCGTATTGCGTTTCGGAAAAAATTGGGCATTAGCGACGATGAATTAGCGATTGGCATTATTGGACGCGTAGTTCCAATAAAAAATCATAAACTGTTTATCGATGCCATTCAGGAAGTGCTTTCGAAAACCAGTCGTAAACTAAGATTTGTGATTGTGGGTGATGGCGATATGCGCGAGTCCTTGTTTTCCTTACTGGATCAATACCTCATCACCTATAATTACCTGCCCGAGCAAACGCAACCCGCTCAGGTTACCTTTACCTCCTGGCTTACAGAAATGGATGAAGTTTATGCCGGTTTGGATATAGTAGCCCTTACTTCATTAAATGAAGGCACACCTGTTTCGCTCATCGAAGCACAGGCGGCCAATAAACCTATCGTATCCACTCGAGTGGGCGGCGTAGAAGATGTGGTCATCGAAAATAAAACAGCCTTATTATGTCCCTCCGAACAGGTTAGTCCTTTCAGTGATGCCCTTTTACGTCTAATTGAGAACGATGATTTACGGCATCAAATGGGACAATTTGGTAATCAGCATGTCAAAGACCGCTTTGATAAAGACCGCTTAGTGAGCGATGTACGAAGCTTGTACCATCAGTTACTGGCCGAAAAAAATGTACCGCATTAATTAGCCGCATTGTACTTTTGCCCTGATTCCAAATGAATATATTACTTACCGGTGGAGCGGGTTTTATTGGTTCTCATTTATTAGCAGCCCTTCTGAACGAAGAACGGGTTAGCCATCTTCGCCTTCTGGATAATTTTAGTACCGGGTATCGTAAAAACCTGAGTCGATTTTTAGACCATCCGAAATTTGAATGCATAGAAGGAGATATTACCGACTATGAAACTTGCTTACAGGCCATGCAAGGCATAGATTTGGTGAGTCACCAAGCGGCTTTAGGTTCGGTACCGCGCAGTATCGCCGACCCTGTACTTACCCATGCTACCAATATTACAGGCACCTTACATATTTACACAGCCGCCAAAGAAGCGGGTGTAAAAAGAATTGTGTATGCCGCTTCTTCATCGACATATGGAGACAGTGCCTCTTTACCAAAAATAGAATCGGTGATTGGCAAACCCCTTTCGCCCTATGCCGTAACCAAATATGTGATGGAATTATATGCCGATGTATTTGCCCGTACCTATGGCATTGATTTTATTGGCTTACGTTACTTTAATGTATTTGGACCACAGCAAAGTCCGCAGGGTGCTTATGCTGCTGTGATTCCTTTATTTATGGAGGCTGTATTAAACAATGTGGCCCCGGTAATTAATGGTGATGGCAGTTATAGCAGAGATTTTACCTATATCGAAAACGTGGTAGATGCCAATATTCGTGCCTTGTTTACCGATAATGCCGAAGCCTTGAACCAGGTGTATAATATTGCTTATGGCGAAAGCACTACCTTATTGCAATTGTTTGAGATGATTTGTGAGATTGCCGGATCGGATTTGCAAGCCCAATTTGGTCCTTTCCGTTTGGGAGATATTCCGCATAGTCTTGCCAATATCGATAAAGCAAAATTGCATTTGCAGTACCAGCCAGTCGTTTCGGTGAAAGAAGGTTTGCGCAAAGCTTTTACTTGGTATAAAGAAAACCGAAACTACTTCCAATAAGCTAAATCATTTGATAGTTTTATTGTGTGCAGAACTCTGCTTCATGCTTGCAGGCACTTGCATGGTGCCAACGCCACTGTAGCTAAATACTTGCCGTAAGCTGACCCCCAAAAATTAAACCGAGGTAAGGTTTGTATCACGTACAATATACAAAGGGCGTTTGCGAACATCGGTTTGTATGCGACTAATGTATTCGCCGATGATGCCAATGCTGAGCAATTGAATGCCGCCAATAAACAATACCGAAATCATGATCGACGACCAACCTCGGGGTGTGGTATCGTGAAAGAATAAAAACGAAATGAGCGTATACACAATTAGAATGAGTGAAATAAAAAACACTACAAAGCCCATGATGGTTGCCACGCGCAGCGGCATATTCGAAAAAGAAGTAATACCATCTAGGGCGAGACGGAATAATTTACGATACGAATAACCCGGTTCGCCGGCAGCTCGCGCATCGCGGTCGTACTCGATAAACGTTTGGCGAAATCCGAGCCAAGCGATTTGTCCGCGTAAAAATTTATGTTGCTCTGGCATTTGCTTTAATTCATTAACCACACAACGATGCAGCAATCGAAAGTCGCCGGTATCGAGTGGAATATCGATTTGGCTTATGCGCGACAAAATGCGATAGAACATTTTGTATGCCATTTTTTTAAACAGGCTTTTGTCTTTGCGGCTGCGGCGTTTGGCGTATACCACTTCGTAGCCTTGGTTCATTTTATGATACAAGTCGGCAATGAGTTCGGGTGGATCTTGCAAGTCGGCATCGATAATGGCAATATAGGTACCTTGACAAAGATCGAGACCGGCGCTTACCGCAATTTGATGTCCGAAATTGCGACTAAAATCGATATACTTTACCGTGCTGTCGGTAGCCGATAATTCTTTAATGAGTTGCATCGAAGAATCGCGACTGCAATCGTTTACAAAAATTAATTCGTGACTCACACCCAATTGATGCATTACCTTTTTAACACGTGGATATAAAACCGGTATATTCAGTTCTTCGTTATAGATGGGTATAATTACCGAGAGTTGGGGTGCCGACATAAAATATTGCTAGGGCGTAAATGTAAACAATAATTGCTTCGGCTTAGGGAGTAGCCGGGCCATAGAGTCCGAGAATAGGAATACCATCTACTTGAATTTGGTGTAAGAGCTTACGATTGCCGGGCGGGCCTGTCCACCGATAATTCGTCATAAAATATTGAGCGGTAGTATCGTGTTCGTTTCTTACGGCAAAGCGCTGACGTAAGGTTATTGGCAAGGCAGAAACATTGAGCTCGCCCGGTGGATTTTGGAAGGCGATACTAATGGTTTGTTGATGATCGGTACGAGCAAGATATTCGAGTTCTTGTTTGTAGGATAAACCCCAGTAGTCGAGTTCGAATTGCTGTTCGATATGAGGAATTCGTTTTTGGGCCAGCGGATTAAAGTATACTTGTTCGTAAGGATGGTTCACAAAAATCCACACAGAGAGACTGATGATTTGAATGCAGCAAATTATGCCCATGCCGAATTGTGCCCATGATGGTAAAATAGTAATGAGCGAACGAATGCCATAAACCCCAAGCATAACAAGAAGTGGGTACACAAAATAAACATGCCGCCAGCCATCATATACTACAGAGTGCAACACAATAATAGATAGAATTGGTGCGAGAGATAAAAAGACAATTCCATTCCAATAGTAATTTTCGAGAAAGCAAATCCACGAATTCCGAAAAAGTGAAACGATGTAGGCCAACAGACCCGTTAGCAAGGCAAAGGTTACTAGTAGCGGTGTGGTTATGGCAATCCAAACCGGCAAATAATGCCAGGGTAATTCTGTTGCCTTAATTTGTTTGCCGAAATAAAGCACGGTAGCATCCCAATGATACTTTTTCATTTCGGCAAAGGCCTGTACAAAATGATGGGCAGGACCTAACCATAAAACCGGCCAGCAAGCTATGGTAATGCCCACACTAAACACTAGGTAAACTAATAACAGAGAAGCATATCGTTTCCATTCTTTGTATAAAATCATAAACAAAATCGCGTATGCAATGGTCAGCACCGGAATCAAAACACCCACTATGCGTATGGCTATGAGCATGCCGGTACAAATACCATGCATGATGGCAGATAGTGTATTCTTTTTTTCGAAGAAGTTGATATAGCTCGATACAGCGAATACAAAAAAAGAAAGCAGGATAAGATCCTTAGAATTATAAAAGGATTCGGCAAAGATGCGGGGCGTGAGAATTATCAAGGTTAGTGATAAGAATGCATATGGCGCTGAAAATACTTTTCGGGCGAGTTGATAAAACATAATCATGGCCAGAAAAAAAAATACCAAACAATACGAAGTGACGCATCAGATAAATGCTATGTAAATCTTGCAGTCGCAAAGCTTTTTCGATAAACACCAATACAATTTCTATAAAGGGGCCGTGGTATTTTTCGTTGCCTTGTAGTAAAGCATCTTTGGCATGATGCAGTATAAAGTTGACATTGATAAGACCCGTATCGGCGCGAGAATAATCGTCGTCCCAACCCAAGCCATAATCTTTAACCACTACAATGCCGGCTAACAAAAACAAAATAAAAAACACATTCCGAATGGTATTCTCGTTTCGTTCTATAAAGGCTATTGGGCTTATCATGTAAATGAATTTCGTTGGCTAAGGTACGGAAGCACCGCATTACCATTTTACCGTGATACAAGTAGTAAGACTCACATTTTGCCGAGATGAAGAGGAGAAAATAGCCGAGGAAGACTCATATACTTTTGCTTCGATACGAAAGTTGCTGTTGTCTGTTAGTTTTCGGTCTAGATTCATTGAGTATCCATTTACAACAAATCCATTTCCAGTTTTTGTTTTTATCATTACCTCCTGGGGATCATAATATCTCTCGGCACGGAACGCCATCGTATACTCCTTATTACACTTGAAACGCAAAATGCCAACAGGTGAATAGGCATAGGCATATTGGTGACGTGCATTTCGATCGCGGGCAAGGTCATAACCTAGCGTAGCACTTAAGCGTCCATCTACATTAACCTGCAGGTATACATTATGATAGGTGCGCAAAGCATCCAGAGAATCGGGCTGTACACTACCTATGAAATTACTGTAATTGAAGAGCAACTTGGGATGAAGTTGATACGTGAATTGCAATCCACCACAAGGTTTTTGTTGAGCATCTATGCGGGCAATCCGTTGCCAGCCATTTAGATACAAAAGACCGAGGCTGCATTTTTTGTTTGGACTCACATAATACAATTTGAGTCCACTTTCGTAATAGGGTGTATTTTCTGCGAGCAGACTTCGGGTTAGCGTCCAGCAGTCGGCACCGATAGCACTTTCAAAACCAATATGAGATGAAAAAATGCCCGCATCTAACCATAGATTACGTTTGCTCGACAATCGAAAACCAATATTGGCTTCATAGATATGTTGCGCCCAAAGCGGTTCACTACTTAAATTATACTGCGGATAGGTACCAGCCATAAGCGCGAAATTAGCCCGCATTTTTAGATATGACCAGGTAGCTTTAGCAATACCCATATTCAGCGCAAGCTCGTTATGTCGTTTATAATTACAGAGAAAATCAGGTTTCTCATGATTCGCAGGATTTGAAAAATCATAACCATAATACACTTCCCCATAGGCAGTAAATACCCATTTTTTTAGCGCATACTCTTTAGCATTGGCAACATAAGAAAACAGAAGTAAGAAAATGATAAGTCTATTTTTATTCATACAGTTTCTCCATTTTTATCTATAAAGGGATAGGTTGTTGTTAGCCCCATACATTCATTCTTACCTAGGCTACTAATGCGCCTCTAACCAATTTTTACCCATGCCCACTTCGGCCACCACGGGTACATCATTCGGTAAAGGCATGGCGTTTTGCATACCACGCAGAATTAATTGTTTTAAGTCATCTGCTTCTTCGGGCACCACATCAAACACCAATTCGTCATGCACTTGCAATACCATAGCGCTTTGCAGTTTACTTTGTTTCAGTTCTTCGTGAATCCGAATCATAGCCAACTTAATCATATCGGCGGCACTACCTTGTATGGGTGAGTTAATGGCATTGCGTTCGGCAAAGGCGCGTACCGTAAAATTTTGAGAACTGATATCACGCAACCAACGGCGGCGGCCCATGAGGGTTTGTACATAACCATGTTCGCGGGCAAAAGCAATGGTATCATCCATATAGCGTTGTATACCGCTAAACTCTTTTTTATAGTTATCGATAATTTCTTTGGCTTCGGTTCTGCTAATGCCTAAGTTATCGGCTAAACCAAAAGCTCCTTGACCATAAATAATGCCGAAGTTTACACTCTTCGCTTTGTAGCGTTGCTCTTTCGTAACTTCCGCTTCGGGAATATTGTAGACCTTAGCTGCCGTAGCCGTATGAATATCTTTATGCTGACGAAAAGCTTCGCACATAGCCTCATCACCCGAAATCGCCGCTACAATCCGCAATTCAATTTGCGAATAGTCGGCACTCATCAATAATCGATTTTCGCTGCGCGGAATAAATGCCTTACGGATTTCGCGACCTTGTTCGGTACGAATCGGAATATTTTGCAGATTTGGATTAATGCTACTCAATCTACCTGTTACCGCAATGGTTTGTCCGAAGGTCGTGTGCACCCTTCCTGTTTTCGGATTAATCAGTTGCGGCAAAGTGTCTACATAGGTGTTCTTTAATTTCGTGTACTCTCGGAAGGTGAGGATATCATTACAAATCTGATGTTCGTTGGCTAATTTGGCTAACACCTCTTCGCCGGTAGCATATTGTCCGGTTTTTGTTTTCTTCGCCTTAGGATCGAGTTGCAGTTTTTCGAACAATACCTCCCCCAATTGTTTTGGCGAGGCTAAATTAAAACGAACCCCAGCTTGTGTATAGACAGACTCTTCGGCCTCTTTGGCTAGTTTCTCCAAATCAAGACTATAAGCCGCTAAAAAATCGGTATCCACTTTTACGCCTTCGTATTCCATATCCATCAAGACAGGCAACAAGGGATTATCGACTTCATAAAATATTTTCTCGACGCCATTCTCTTTCAGGATAGGCACAAAATGTTGCTTCAGTTGTAAAGTAATGTCGGCATCTTCGGCAGCATACTCTTTAATTTGTTCGAGAGCTACATCGCGCATATTGCCTTGATTTTTTCCTTTCTTGCCAATCAACTCTTCGATAGACACGGGCGTATATCCTAAGTACTTTTCACTTAAGGTATCCATACTGCGTTTTCCCTCGGGTTCAAAAGCATAATGGGCTAACATGGTATCAAATAAATTTCCCGACAGGGTAAATCCATAATTCTTTAACACCAGCATATCGAACTTAAGGTTTTGGCCAATCCATAGTAGATCTTTACGCGCAAATAATGCATCAAATTCGTGTAACAAGACAAGGGTTTCCTCGCGTTGGGATGGACACGGAACGTAGTATGCTTCGTGGGCTTTAACAGCAAAACTTAATCCTACCAACTCGCATTGGTTTGCATCTAGACCTGTTGTTTCGGTATCAAAACAAATTTCACTTGCTTCGAGTGATTGCATAAAATGCTTTCGCTTTTCGATTGTATCCAATACATGATACTGATGAGTTGTATTATTGATGTTTTGCGTCGGCACAATAGATTCTTCAATTCCTTCCGTAACAATCGACCTTTGTGGAGTTGTCGATTCGACAGCATTGCCAAATAAATCGGTTTGCATGGGGGCTGCACTTGCTACCTGAAAACCCTCACCCAATAATCGTTTACCTAGGGTACGAAATTCAAGTTCACCAAAAATTTCGGTGAGGACTTCCGTATTGTATTCCGAAATCCGAAAACTCTCTTCGTGAAATTCGCAGGGAACATGTAAAATAATGGTAGCCAATTTTTTACTCAAGATGGCATCTTGCTTGCCGGCCCTGATTTTCTCGCCCAAGGCGCCTTTGATACTTTCGGCGTTGTCGAGTACATTTTCGAGGGTGCCATATTCTTTCAATAATTTAGCAGCTGTTTTTTCGCCCACACCCTTAATTCCAGGAATATTATCGACAGCGTCACCCATCAAACCTAAAATATCGATTACCTGCGAAATATTTTCGATATCCCATTTTTCGCATACTTCCTTCGGACCTAAAATCTCGAACTTGCCTCCCTGAAATGGAGGTTTATAAATAAACACTTTATCACTTACCAACTGTCCATAATCTTTATCGGGCGTTACCATATAAACCTCATACCCTTCGGCCGCGGCTTTTACACTCAAGGTGCCGATAATATCGTCGGCTTCGTATCCATTGGCTTCGATGATAGGAATATTAAATCCTTGCAAGATTTTTTTAATATCGGGTACAGCGGCCAAAATATCTTCGGGTGTGTCCTGACGGTTAGCCTTATAATCTGCAAAGTCGGTATGTCTTTCCGTTAGCTCTTTGGTATCAAAACAAACTGCCATATGGGTTGGCTTTTGATTCTTGATCAGGTCTATGAGTGTATTGGTAAATCCAAATTGGGCATTGGTATTTTTTCCAGTACTGGTAATGCGTGGACTACGCACCAAGGCATAATACGACCTGAAAATGAGTGCAAAAGCATCCAACAAAAAGAGTTTCTTTTCCATCGGGTGAAGGTAAGAAAAGAGGATATAGAAAATACATACCGAATTATTTACTTCTCAAGCTTACTATATCCCTTCAAGAAAATAAACAAACGCTCATGATTATAGTTTCGATACAATTGTACTTAGAGAATGCGCACGAAACAAGTTAAATCATAGTTCACCCATATTCGTGTTCAGGCCATAATAGAAAAAACAGAATTGCTTACCTTCGGGTATGCTTAAAAAATGGTACCGCTTTCTGCATCCTAAGTTTCAAACTTTATTTCTCGATTATCCGGTAGATATGAAGCCCCGTTACGGGCATGGATTACCCGCGCATGCAGGACTCAACATCATTATCGATCAAAACAGAAAAATATATGAGCAATATCTGCATGAGATGCTCGCCCTAAAAGAAAATTTCTGGGGCATCCGTAAAGCGAACGACGAAAGTGATACCTGCAAACCCGGATGGAATAATGGTTTTCTGCCCGGACTCGATATACTGGGTATCTATACCTTACTCAAACATTTTTCGCCGACACGTTATGTAGAAATCGGATCTGGAAATTCTACCAAAGTGGCCTATCTGGCTAAAAATGATCATCAATTATCGACAAAAATTATTTCGATAGATCCGCAACCGCGATCCGAAATAGATGCGCTAGCTGATGAGGTGATTCGCAAACCCTTCGAAGATACCGGAATTGATTTGGCCGACATATTGCAAGCTAACGATATCTTGTTTGTCGATAACTCCCATCGCATTCTTCCGAATTCAGATGCCATGGTTTTCTTTCTGGATATTTTACCCCGACTTAAAAAAGGAGTGATTGTTCATATCCACGATATCTATTTACCTTATGATTATCCACAGTTTATGTGCGACCGGTTTTATTCGGAACAATATGGCTTGGCAATGTATCTCTTAGCAAATCCAAATAAGTATCAAACCCTCTTGCCTAATTATTATATTTCTGAAGACCAAGCACTTTCTGCTATCATCGAACCGATTTGGAATCATCCCAATTTGCAAGGCGTAGAAAAGCATGGTGGCTCGTATTGGCTGCAGATTGCCGAATAGACATCAGAGCTTATTGCTAAGATAAAATCCAAACAACAAGGTATTGCTGATATAGACCTTGTCGGAAATCACCTTGTCGTAATTCATTCGAGATAATACACCTAGTCGCAAATATTTCAGAAACAAAAAATAAATACCATTTTGGGATTCAATCGTCCAATTTGATTTTTGGCTGATTTCTCCATGCTGATAGAAAAAACGATGACTATGATCCCAATACCATCGTTTCCTTATTTTGTGGGTCGGGATATTAGTTTGTAGGCACCAACCCCATTTCGTTTGTTTCGGTGACGAACGTTCTAATCCATATAATTGATGCTGAGCCCGGGTTTCAAAAATTTTTGTGTTCTTGATGAGAGTCGTTTGTGCGCTTAACAAGCCAAATTGCAGTTGACAATTTTTCCAAAACAAATAGGTTAATCCAGCAGAGTAATTGAGATATCCCGGTGAATAAAACCCAGCATATAAGGTTCGCTGTAATTGATTGGCAGCATCGTAATGATATGACCAAGTATTCCAAAGTTGCGACTTGATTTGATAGCTGAGGCTAAATTTCAATCCCTTTCTCAGTGTCGACAAAAGATCTGTTTTGAATACCCATAGATCTTCATTTTTACAAGCAATGCTATCGATATACTTTCGATAGCCAAGCTCATTATTCATTGCTAAATTAATAACAAGATGTCTAGCCTGAAATCGATCTAATAGAGAAAAGTTATAGTAGCCGTATACACTACTTTGCTCAGAACTAAGATCCCGGGCATGTATGAAATAATAGGCATGAAGAGTGGCGAAAAAATCAAGTCTTAGGTAATTACTTATGTTTCGCCATGAATCTTTTGTTTGCAGGGAATCTTTTACCTTACAACAGGTCTTACCATGAAGAGAATCTAAAATGGATATTCTATGCGATTGATTATCTCTTGAGGAATTCCTCTGTTTAGCATACTGAGGCAGACAAAAGACCATCAAAATAATAAATAAAGCCAATCTCGGTTTCATATCGACGACCCCATTACAACGTAAAGCAAATAATGATTTTTTCATCCTTATGCCGAATAGGATAGGCTCCTCTAGCTATAAAATTTCGAGAAAGCCTTAAGGCGTGTACAAGATCAGTAGGTAATGGCAAATCTTCTTCTAATAGAAAAGAGGATTGTCCCATAAATTCGTAATACAACAGAGGTTGTACTTTCTGTAAATCTTTCTCTAGCATATCTAATGTTAATACATCAGTGCCAGTATCAAATTGAAAATGGATAGGATAGCTCATACTAGGACTATCTTTAAGAATACAAATGCCCATTCCATGCTGACATCCCGATTTTTTAGAAGCGATTCGTCCTTGGGTTGTGGATTCATAACTCGCCGACATAAGCACAAGAGCTAATGCTACTGTGGCAGTAACAGATAAGGTTTTCATAGGTTAATTTGGTTTTGGTTGGTTTGGTTAGGTAAAAACTAAGTTACTGAATGCAATAAAGTATCAAGAGTTGCCCCATGAATTATTATCAGATTGAATAGCATACCATTAAGGTTTCAACATATAATTATCGGTGTTGACATATACAATGTCTACATCTCTCTTCGATTCTACATTCCTTTGCACTTTTCGTAATAATGATTTAGAATATCGGTAGAACATCTTATTCCAAAACACAAGCACCTTAATAGATGATGAATTTACGGTTACAGGTTTTGTATCTGGTTGAAGTAATTTTACTAATTCTGCATAAGTAAACATACTATCGATAGGTGCCATCGTTTTAGGAGGAAAGGCAGAAAATCGATTTCCTTCATTCCAATTCAGATTCACCAAGGTTGGATT
>JBEISB010000150.1:0-5622 GCA_040375635.1 Chitinophagaceae bacterium
GCCAAAGTTCTGAAATTGACCGGCGTTCCGGATCGAAGGTCGGCGGGTTCATCATCAAGTTTCTGATTTGTGCTATCGAGAGGGTTGGCTCCCCAGCCCGCCGCTTATAGCTGTAGCGGGTCGTTCCATTCGGCATCACTTCAGATTTTGGAATCCAAAACCATGTTGTGTCTGCCGTAAAAGGACGTATCCTTACTGCCTTACCTCAATCAAACCTGATAGACATTTCGCATACACTCAGCGACTTCAACTTGCAGCAAGCCGTGTATGTTTTTAAATCGGCAATCCGATTTTTTCCAACCGATACTTTTCATTTTGTTTTTTGCGATTTATACGCTAGCAAGTCGAAACAGCTTTTATATGTCTACGAAAATGGACAGCATATATTTTGTCCTGATAATGGGTTCTTAACCTTGCTATTTGATGAGCAGCCCCTTCGTATTTTTTCGCTCAGTGATGCCTTGCCTGCTTATGATTTTATTCATATTTGTGATGCCTATACCCAGGTCGTTTTGCAGCTCATCGAACAACAAGTGTTGGCCCTAGCGCCGCTAGATGTAAATGATATGGTTGTTAAGAAACCTACGTATGCCATTCTGAATCATGATACCTTAGAGGCTCAAGTTCTCTATATCGACTCATTCGGAAATGTAGTCCTCAACCTCACTCGTGCGCAATTCGAAAAGGCTCGCATGGGACGTAAGTTTCGGATTTTATTTATGCACGACGAGGAAATTAATTCGCTCAGCGAATATTATCATGATGTAGGGGCCGGAGATAATTTATGTTTATTCAATAGCGCCGATTATCTCGAAATTGCGGTGAATCGTGGAAGTGCGGCTAAACTCTTTGGCTTTAGCACCCAAGGCGAAAAAAGTTTATTTTACCAAACCATTAAAGTGTTTTTCGAATGATACGCATAGTTCGTATGAGTTTTGAGCCCGAGCATGTTGAAGATTTTCAACGCTTGTTTGCCGAACGAAAAGAAAAGATTCGAAATTTTGCTGGTTGTACCTATCTCGAACTCTGGCAAGATCATCATGACCCAACCGTGTTTTATACCTACAGTCTTTGGCATGATGCCCAAGATTTAGAAAGCTATCGTCTTTCTGGATTGTTTGGAGACACTTGGCAAACCGTGAAGGCTTGGTTTCGGGAAAAACCGATGGCCTTCTCAACAAACCCGATTGATCGTTTACCATGAACAATATTTTGTTTTCGGGCGATGAAAATACTTTTCAGTCATGGCTTACGTCCCAATCGTATTCGCAATGGATATTATTAGCCGATGCCCATACCCATGGTTTTTGTATCCCTTTATTGATTAAAAAGATACCCGCCCTTTCAACAGCATCTCGCATCATTATTCCTGCTGGCGAAGAGAATAAAAATATAGACACCTGTCAATGGATATGGAATGAGTTGGAGAATATGAATGCCGACCGCCAATCGGTTTTGATTTGTGTAGGTGGTGGCATGGTAACAGATATAGGTGCATTTGCGGCCTCTGTGTATAAACGGGGCATTGACTTTATTCATTTTCCCACCACCCTGCTAGCTATGGTAGACGCAGCGTATGGTGGAAAAAACGGAATCGATTATCGAGGATATAAAAACGAACTCGGGCTATTTCGTCATGCTCAATGCTTATTTATTGAACCTGCATTTTTACAAAGCTTATCTGAACGCCTGATCCATAGCGGCATTGCCGAAATGATTAAACATGCCTTACTCAGTGGAGAAGAATACTGGCACGAAATTCAGTCGTACACAGCCAGTGATTTTTGTTTATTAGCTTCTATACAACGCTCCTTGCGTGTGAAAATAAATATCGTACAACAAGATGAATTTGATGCACAGATTCGGCAAAGTTTAAATTGGGGACATAGTGTAGGACATGCCATCGAAAGTTATTCGCTCAAGCAAAATGAGCCTCTATTGCATGGGGAAGCTATTCTGTTAGGGATCTTGTACGAATGTCGTATCAGCGAAAATATTTTTGGATTGTCGCCTTCTATTTTTCAGACACTTCAGCAACTACAGCAGAAATTCTATCCGCAATTGTTGATGAATTATCACTTTGCAGATATACTTCCGTATTTGGATCAAGATAAAAAAAATAATCAGGGTTTTCGGATGAGCTTATTGAAAGCGCCGGGCGAATGTGTTGTACAAACCTTGGTCAGCGCGCAACAAATCCAAGATGCCATGTTATGAGTATATTGAATTATACAGGGGGAAATCTTGAAGCCGACATACAACTTCCCTCATCGAAAAGTCTTAGCAACCGAGCCTTGCTCATTCAGGCACTCTGTGAACAACCCTTCCCCATTCATTCGTTGTCGACGGCTCATGATACAAAACTCTTACAAAGTCATTTACTACAAATCAAGGTAACCGATACCCTTTGTTTGTTAGACTGTGAAGATGCAGGTACTCCTTTTCGTTTTTTACTGGCTTATGCTTGCCTTCAAGAAGACAAGACCCTCTTTCTTACAGGTACATCGCGACTTTTAGAACGTCCGATACAGGCATTAGTAGACGCCTTAAGGTTTTTGGGCGCCGATATTGCCTTTCAACCATTTGAAGGAAGAAATGGCTATCTCATCCAAGGAAAAAAAATAACAGGGGGAGACCTTAAGATATCGGGGGGTATCTCTTCGCAATTCATTTCGGCCCTTTGCTTAGTAGCTCCTTGTCTTGAAAACGGATTGCGCATCACTATCGACGATCAAATTTTATCCGAGAGTTATATCAGCATGACCTTATCGATGATGAAGTACTTTGGGATTACTTCGCGGTTCGAACAACAACAAATTATCATTGATGCACAGCCCTATTGTGCAAGAGAGATTAATATAGAAAGTGATTGGAGTAGTGCTACTTTTTTTTATGCAATGAGTATGTTGATGCCGTCGGTAAAAATCAAACTCAATGGCTTACAAAAAAATAGTTTACAAGGTGATGCCCGCATTATTTCCTTGGCCGAAGATTTTGGTATCGAAACTATTTTTCATGCGGATGCTTGTCTATTGCAACGAACCAAAGAAATAGATCCGCATCATAACCAGCAATATGATTTACGGGATGTTCCGGATTTGGCCGTTCCGTTTCTTGTGGCTTGCGCGATGCAGTATCCAAAGGTAACCTTATGCGCACTCGATCATTTAGAATGGAAAGAAAGCAAGCGATTGAGTGCCTTGCAACATGAGTTAGCCAAAGCTGGATTTCATTTTACCTATCAAGATAATACGCTATCATTTTCACCTTCGGTGTCTGCCAATACCCATTCACCTGTTCTCATCGAAACCTATAACGACCATAGGATTTTGATGGCTATGAGCATGCTATGTTTACGTGGGTACACACTGCAGATTAATGATATCCACTGCGTAAAAAAATCGTTTCCAAACTTTTTTACTGAAATAAAAAAAGCAGGCTTCCAACGGAGTGAAAGCCTGCCTGTATCAATATAGATATAAATTAGATAGATAAGGTACCGAGAACCTCATTCATATTACGAACGGCATCGGCCGATTTCGAAAATGCCGCTTGCTCTTCTTCATTTAGTTTGTAATCAACGATATGTTCCCATCCCTGACGACCCACAACTACAGGTACACCTAAGCAAATATCATTTTGTCCGTATTCTCCTTCAAGATATACGCAACAAGGAACCATACGTTTTTCGTCGCGAACGATGCTTTCTACCAACATAGCTCCGGCAGCTCCGGGCGCATACCAAGCACTTGTACCTAATAAATTGGTTAAGGTAGCCCCTCCTACCATCGTATCGGCTGCCACCTTTTTCAAAGCCTCCTCCGATAAGAAATTAGAAACCGGCATCCCCATATAAGTAGCCAAACGAGTTAACGGAATCATGGTCGTATCCCCATGCCCACCTGCTACTGTAGCTTGCAAATCGTTAGGAGAGCATTTCATGGCCTGACTTAAATTATAACGGAAGCGAGCGCTATCGAGAATGCCTCCCATACCGATAATACGGTGTTTCGGTAAGCCCGTGCTCTTTAACGCCAAGTAGGTCATCGTATCCATAGGATTTGAAATCACGATAATGATGGCATTGGGAGAATATTGCAAAATGTTTTGCGCCACACTCTTTACAATGCCTGCATTAATACCGATAAGTTCTTCACGCGTCATGCCTGGCTTACGCGGAATACCTGAAGTAATCACAGCTACATCCGTATTGGCCGTCTTACTATAATCGTTAGTACTTCCAACAATGCGGGTATCAAATCCTTCGATTTGAGCCGTCTGCATTAAGTCCATAGCCTTCCCTTCGGCCACACCTTCTTTGATGTCTACAATCACTAATTCATCGCACAATTGTTTACGGGCGATATTGTCGGCACAAGTGGCTCCTACGGCTCCTGCACCTACTACAGTTACTTTCATGATATTTACGTTTTAATCGGTTTAAAAAAGTGGCGCAAAGGTAGGGAAGCCCACACGAATTGTCACTTTTTTTTTGCTTTGGCTAGCTGAATTTTGTCAGTCTAGACTTTTTAGCCTAGCAAAGTAACCGCCCCCACCCTCACAAAAAAAGCCTCTCCGGAGGGAAAGGCTTCATATCAATATGAGAACTGTCTTATTTTTTAGGATGTTTCACCAATACTTCATCGATCATACCATATTCCTTGGCTTCTTCGGCTGTCATCCAATAGTCACGGTCGCTATCTTTCTCCACTTTCGCAAACTTCTGTCCACTATGAGAAGCGATAATATCGTACAACTCCTTTTTGAGTTTACCGATTTCGCGGGCTGTAATTTCGATATCACTAGCCTGACCTTCGGCACCTCCTAAAGGCTGATGAATCATAATGCGGGCATGTTTTAACGCTGTACGTTTGCCTTTTACCCCGGCACACATTAACACGGCCGCCATACTGGCTGCAATACCTGTACAAATCGTGCTTACATCCGGTTGAATGATTTGCATGGTATCATAGATACCCAAACCTGCGTAAACAGAGCCTCCGGGACTATTTAAATACATCTGGATATCGCGGGTACGGTCGGCACTCTCCAAAAAGAGCAACTGAGCGGTTACAATATTGGCTACATAGTCGTTAATGCCTTCGCCTAAAAAGATAATGCGATCCATCATCAATCGCGAGAACACGTCCATAGAGGCTACATTCATTGGACGTTCTTCGATGATATAGGGCGTTAGATTGGTGATTCGGTGATTGAGATGTGAGGTGTAATTATGCAGGGTTGCACTGCTGATGCCGACATGTTTAATGGCATATTTTTCGAATTCGTTACGGTTCATGATCTTATTTTCGTTTACACCTCCAAAACTATGCTAAAAGTTAGAATATGACAAGATTGCAGATGAAATGAATCTAGATCGCGAAGGATAACGAATATTGTCCTATTGATGAATAAGGCTAGAGTGCTGAACGGTGCTATCGCCACTGTCGACAAATAGATAATCTGCCGATGAGTCATCCCTCCATAAAAATTATTCAACTGAAAACACCAAGCGTTGGATTTCCTATTTTTGAAATACCAAAATCAACTTATGCTGTATCCAGATACTTATTATCATATCTATAACCACGCCAATGGAGATGATTTATTGTTTCGCAGTGA
>JBEISB010000081.1:0-9612 GCA_040375635.1 Chitinophagaceae bacterium
GACCAAAAACCTCAGGGATCTTTGTTTACAAGCCGATATCATAGTAGCTGCTATTGGTCGACCGAATTATGTAACTGCCGATATGGTAAAACCTGGGGCCATCATTATCGACGTAGGGATTAATCGGATTGAAAGCAGCGAAACCAAAAGTGGATATCGATTAACTGGTGATGTTGACTTTGCCGCTGTATCCGAAAAAGCATCCTATATCACGCCAGTGCCGGGTGGTGTAGGCCTTATGACCATCTGCGGATTGATGAAAAATACATTAAAAGCCTATCACCAACATACCGGCATCTAATGGATTTACAGAAAGAATATCCGGTTATGGAAACCTTTTACTCGATCCAGGGCGAAGGATATTACCAAGGTCATGCCGCTTTTTTTATTCGCTTAGCCGGATGTGATGTGGGCTGTGTTTGGTGCGATGTCAAAGAAAGTTGGGATGCGGGTAAACATACCACACGCAAGGTAGCCTCCTTGCTCGAAGAAGTGAGTCAAACAGCCGCCGAAATCGTTATCATAACCGGCGGAGAGCCCCTCATGTATGACTGCAAGGATCTAACGATGGCCTTACAACAAGCCGGTTTCAAGACCCATATCGAAACCAGTGGCGCCTATCCTTTAAGTGGTTCGTGGGATTGGATTTGTGTTTCGCCTAAGAAATTTAAAGCCCCATTGATAGAAGTCGTTGCTGCCGCTGACGAAATAAAAGTGGTTGTTTTTCATAAGAGCGATTTAGATTGGGCCAAACAACATAGCGCGAATACGAAACCTACGTGCAAACATTATCTGCAACCCGAATGGAGCAAAGAAAAAGAAATGCTCTCCCTGATTACCCCTTTCATTCAAGAAAATCCGCAGTGGCAACTCTCTTTGCAAATTCATAAATACATGGGGGTAAGGTAATAGTGTTGCTTATTCACAAGTAATCATTCCATTGGAATGCCTCGATGATTTCGTTTACGCCCTGATTCTCATTGGGATTTCTCTATTTTCTTCTCCCCTAGATTCCTCTCATCCACTCTGCCCAATTTGTCTATATTTGCGCCTCATTACTAAACTATGCACGAACTCTTACATACCCTGAAAGAAACCCTTCTTAGTCCGAAATGGTATATAGAAATGGGAGGCTTATATATGATATTATTTGTGGTGTTTGCAGAGACCGGCTTATTTGTAGGCTTCTTTTTACCGGGTGATTCCTTGTTGTTTGTTGCCGGTTTATTTATCGACGACTTAGCCCGCGAATTTTTCAATGTGCCTTATGTAGTGATTATGGTGATGATAGCCATAGCCGGTATTTTAGGAAATATGGTCGGCTACTGGTTTGGCAAAAAATCAGGTCCCTTTTTATACCAACGCCAGGATACTTTCTTTTTTAAAAAGAGACACCTAGCTTCAGCGCAACGTTTTTATGAAAAAAATGGAGCCTTTACCGTTATCGCAGCACGCTTTGTGCCCATCATCAGGACCTTTGTCCCCATTGTTGCCGGTATTGTAAAAATGGATTACCGCAAGTTTATGATTTACAATATCATCGGATCATTTGGTTGGGTGTTTACGATGATGTTAACCGGACACTTGTTGGGTACACAGTTTCCTTGGATCAAAGACAGGATTGATGTGATTGTGATTATGATTATTCTGGTAACTACCCTGCCTGTAATTATCAAATTTGCCTTAGGCGGAAAACAAAACGAGGGCTCCGAAACTTAAGCCCTTTCGCTTAACTCGAGCCAACGCAATTCTTTATCCGCGAGGAGTTCGATAATGACTCCTATCCGTAAAGCCGCTGCTTGTAAGGTTTCGTAACTTGCTGTGCCTTCTGCCATCACTTGGGCAAGACTTTCTTTCTCTTTTTCTAAAGCGCTAATTTCTGCTTCTAATCCTTCAAACTCTCGCCGCTCTTTAAAGCTTAATTTCGCTTCATCTGCTTTCGGTTTTGCGGCAACAACAACGGGTTCTGTAAGTTTAGTCTGCACCACCTCAGGTTCTATGCTATCGGGCTTTTCTTTTTTCAGGGCTTCGGCAATACGATACTGTGTATAGTTGCCCGGAAAATCAGAAACCACACCATTGCCTTCGAACACAAATAAATGATCGACTAGTTTATCCATAAAATAGCGATCGTGACTCACCAACAAAATACAACCCTGATAATCGAGTAAAAATTCTTCGAGTATCTGTAAGGTCTGTAAATCTAAGTCGTTGGTGGGCTCATCCAAGACTAAAAAATTAGGATTTTTAAATAAGATACTCAAGAGTTGAAGTCGACGTTTTTCGCCCCCACTTAATTTACTCAGATAGGTATATTGCTGCTCAGAACTGAAGGCAAAGCGTTCTAAAAATTTCGAAGCACCTAACTTTGTACCATCTGCCATCGGAAAAAATTCGGCGTGGTCTTTCACATATTCAATGACACGCTTGTCTTCTTTGTATTGTAATCCTTCTTGCGAAAAATGTCCAAAGACTACCGTATCTCCATGATTGATTTTACCGCTATCGGGTTCTTTACGATGCAGAGCAATGTCTAAGAAGGTTGTTTTGCCAACTCCATTTTTACCTACGATGCCAATACGCTCGCCCCGTTTGAAAGTATAATCAAATCCCTTTAAGATGATTTTATCGCCAAAGGCATGATTCACTTTTTTCATTTCTAGAATCTTACCGCCTAATCGATTCATCTTTACTTGCAACTGAACCTCTGTGTCTACCACTTTCGTTTTGGCTCTGGCTTCTACTTCGGTAAAGGCATCTTGTCGTGATTTCGATTTGGTAGTCCTTGCCTTCGGTTGTTTGCGCATCCACTCGAGGTCTTTGCGATAGATATTTTTATCTTTGAGCAACTCACTTTGGGTAACTTCTAATCGATGCGCCTTTTGCTCAAGAAAGTAAGCGTAGTTGCCTTTATGGATATACACTTTTTCATCTTCGAGCTCTATGATTTCATTACATACCTCGTCTAAAAAATAGCGATCATGGGTTACCATCAATAAGGTAACCTTATCGGTGCTCAAGAAACGTTCGAGCCATTCAATCATCTCCACATCAAGGTGATTGGTCGGCTCATCAAGAATCAATAAGCATTTCCCCTCATATAATTCGGTTTCGATAAGTGCCTGTGCTAAAGCAACTCGCTTTTTTTGTCCGCCACTAAGGGTTTTTACTGTTTGAAGTAAATTGGTAATTTTTAATTTGGATAAGATTTGTTGGACTTCATTCTCGAAGTTCCAAGCTTGGTACTCATCCATTTTCGTGAGCAGATCTTGCAATAGATCGGCATCTTCATTTCCGCTCTCTATATACTCTTCGTAGGCTTTTACCACCTTTACAATGGGATGATTCATACCAAAGATCACATCCCGAACCGTCGATTCGACATCAAACTCATGTTCTTGATGTAACATCACGAGTTGTATGTCTTTATGAATCCAACAACTACCACTATCGGGCGTATCCTTACCGGAGAGGATATTGAGTAAGGTAGATTTACCAAAACCATTACGGGCGATTAAGGCAATTTTTTCTCCTTCTGAAATGTGAAAGGTGATTCCGGTGAACAGATTGCGAACTCCGAATGATTTTGAAATATTTTCGATACTGGCGTAATGCATGGGCTTTGCTGAAGGTCGACAAATGTCGCTTAATTCGCAGACATTCAGAAAGACAATTTACGCGTTGATGAAAATAAAAATCTGAGAATATTAAGATATTCACCAAACCCTTTATGATAAACAGAGAACCATTCTTCGACCGAGTAAGGCTGCCCTTATTTTTTGGCAAGATGAATACCGATCAGGTTAACGGCCTCAGCGCGATATTAGATGAGTATGCATTAGCTTATTACGCTGCCATCGTTCGCAGGGTATGACTTATTTCCCTTTCTTACTTTTTACATAGGCATCAACAGCAGCAATCGCTACCATATTCACAATTTGTCGTACCGTGCTGCCGAGTTGCAATACATGAACCGATTTGTTGAGACCCAATAAGATCGGCCCCACCGCTTCTGAATTGCCAAGCTCCATCATGAGATGATAAGCGATATTACCTGCCGAGAGATTCGGGAAGATGAGTATGTTCGGACTATTATTGACCAAGGAGGTGAAAGGATAGTTTTCGCGAAGCAACTCATTGTTAAAGGCTACACTAGCTTGCACCTCACCATCAACAATAATCTCAGGGTGCTTATCATGTAAAATGCGCACCGCCTCCTGCACCTTACGGGCTTCGGAAAGACTGCTCGCACCAAAGTTAGAATACGACAACATAGCTACTCGAGGCTTGATATTCATATTGCGTACATTTTCTGCCGCCAACAAGGTAATGTCTACCAAATCTTGCGCCGTAGGAAACTCATTAATGGTGGTATCGGCAAAACAAATAGGTCCGCGTTTGGTTAGCATCACATACATACCTGCCAACTTATTTACCTGTTTGTCTACACCAATAATTTCAAGGGCAGGACGCAAGGTGTCGGGATACTTGCGGGTCAGACCGGTAATTAATGCATCGGCCTCACCATGTTCTAACATCATGCAGCCAAAGTAATTTCGCTCGCGCATAATTTTTTTGGCCTCATACATATTATAGCCCTTGCGATTGCGACCCGCAAATAATTTTTCGCCATATTGGTTCCGCTTCGCCTCATTGGCATCTGATTTTGGATCAATGATTTCTACATCCTCTAAATCCAAACCGTGCTCTGAAGTAATCGCTTGAATTTTTTTGACATTTCCTAATAATATAGGAATCGCGATTCCCTCATCCTTCACCACTTGAGCGGCCTTCAGGGTTTTGAAATTCTCGGCATCGGCAAAAACAACCCTTTGTTTATATTGCTTGGCTTTGTTGATAATCACCTTTAACACATTATCATCGCTGCCTAAACGGTTTTGCAATTCTTCTTCATAGGCTTTCCATTCAGGAACACGATGAGCGACTCCACTATCGACCGCTGCTTTGGCGACTGCTAAAGATACCTCCGACAATAAGCGAGGGTCCATAGGTTTCGGAATGATATAACAAGGACCAAAATTTAAATTCTTTTCTTGATAGGCCATATTCACCATATCAGGCACAGGCTTTTTGGCTAAAGCAGCCAAGGCTTTCACTGCAGCCAACTTCATTTCTTCATTAATCGTTTTCGCACGCACATCTAAGGCGCCACGAAAGATATACGGAAAGCCTAATACATTATTCACTTGATTCGGATAATCACTGCGTCCAGTGGCCATAATGACATCCGGACGAGCTTCGATGGCCGTTTCGTAATCGATTTCAGGATCGGGATTGGCCAAAGCAAATACAATGGGGTTAGGCGCCATACCTTTCAACATCTGCGCCGATACAACCCCACCTTTCGATAATCCGATAAAAACATCGGCATCTTTCATGGCTGATTCGAGAGAGTCAATATCGCGGTCTGTAGCAAAGCGAGATTTCATAGCATCTAAATCAGTGCGTTTGGTTGTAATCGCTCCTTTACTATCGAACATCACAAAATTTTCGACCTTAGCACCAAGGCGGATGTATAAATCACAACAAGCCATGGCCGAAGCTCCGGCTCCACTCACAACGATCTTAACGGCTGAGATTTCTTTTCCTTGTAATTCTACCGCATTCAATAATGCCGCTGAAGAGATAATCGCCGTTCCATGCTGATCATCATGCATGATCGGAATATTCAATTCCTCCTTCAATCTGCGTTCGATTTCAAAACATTCCGGTGCCTTGATATCTTCGAGGTTGATACCCCCAAAGGTGGGTTCGAGTGCTTTTACAACCCGGATAAACTCTTCAACGTCTTTGGCATTCAGTTCGATATCAAACACATCGATATCCGCATAAATCTTAAACAGCAACCCTTTGCCTTCCATCACCGGCTTCGACGCCAATGGACCGATATCGCCCAATCCAAGCACAGCGGTTCCGTTGGATATCACCGCCACTAGATTTCCCTTAGCCGTATATTTATAAACATCTTCCGGATTCTTTTCAATCTCGCGACAAGGCTCGGCAACCCCCGGCGAATAAGCTAATGCTAAATCTCGTTGTGTTTTGGTATCTTTTGTAGGTACGACTTCTATCTTTCCGGGACGGCCTTTGGCATGATAATCGAGTGCGTCTAGTTTACGTTGCTGTGTCTTCATGATTCTCTTTTTCGCGGCGTGAAAATACAACATCCCGCTTATTCTTACGGCGAAAATCGTGTAACCCTCGCAGATAATCGATTCAGGTAGCTGAGCATCCGTCGAAGGAGCAAGAAGTATCGGGGGTAAGACAATTGTTTGTTGCCCTATTGTATATTTACGGCCATTAAGATTAAAGAAATGAAAAAAATGCTGGCCTTGCCACTCTTGCTCCTTATGATTGAATCTCAGGCACAAACCAAAATACCCTTGCCGCCATTAACCCCTACGCGAAAAGATACCACCATAGACACCTATTTCGGAACTCGCATCTCAGACCCTTATCGTTGGCTCGAAGATGATCATTCGCAAGAAACGGCCGATTGGGTTCGTAAAGAAAACATGGCTACTTTCGATTACCTTAAGCGTATTCCGTTTCGAGATAAGGTAGGCAAAGAGCTTAGTCGGATGTGGAACTATGAAAAGTATAGTAATCCGTCGAAAGAAGGAAAGTACTTATTGTTTTATAAAAATGATGGACTACAAAACCAAAGTGTCTTGTATATTCAAGATGGCTTCAACGGAGTACCGACAGAATTCATCAATCCCAATACCTTACAGGCAGCCGGCACCGCCTCCCTAGGTACGGTATCGTTTTCGAGGAATCAGAAATACTGCGGATACAGTGTTTCTAATGCCGGCAGCGACTGGCAAGATATTTATCTCATGGAGGTAAGTACACAGAAGAAATTAAAGGATGTCATCAACTACTCAAAATTTAGTGGCATATCTTGGAAAGGCGATGAAGGCTTCTACTATAGCGGCTACGATAAGCCCGATGAAAAAAATAAATTCTCAGCCAAAACAGAGTACCAAAAAATCTTTTTTCATAAAATCGGAACGGCACAAAGCGAAGACAAACTGATTTATGAAGACAAACAACATCCGCTCCGGTATAAGAGTGTTACCCTAAGTGAAGATGAGCGATGGATGATTTTGAGTTTGTCGGAAGGTACTGATGGTGGCGAATTGCAATATTGGGACCTTCAAGATAAAGAGCAGAAAGGATTTAACATGCTATGCAGAGGCTTTGCCCATAATCAGGATTTTGTAGATGTGATTGATGGAAAGATTTTAGTGTATACCAACTATAAAGCGCCTAATTATCAACTCATGCTCATCGATCCGAAACATCCTGAACCTTCGCAATGGAAAACCTTTTTAGGTGAAGCCAGCAATAAGTTAGATGCCGTGCATCGTGTTGGCGATAAATTATTTTGTAGTTACCTTATCAATGCTTGTACACAAGTTGATATTTATGATCTGCAAGGCAAAAAACAATCGACACTCGACTTGCCCGGATTAGGCACTGCAAGTGGATTTGAAGGAAATAGCAAAGACAATTCTACCTTCTATACGTTCACCTCATACAATGTTGCGCCCCTTATCTATCAATATGACATTGCGAGTGGAAAAAGCACTTTATTTAAGCAACCAGAAATGAAGGTAAGTGTTGCCAACACGGTTGTTGAACAGCTTTGGTTCGAAAGTAAAGATGGCACTCGTGTACCGATGTTTGTGTATCACCGTGCCGATGTCAATCTTCGTGATAAGCCGCATCCGGTGCTACTTTACGGCTATGGTGGATTTAATATATCCCTCACCCCGGGGTTTAGTATTCCTATGAGCTATTTTGTACAGAAAGGCGGTATTTATGTTTCTGTATCCTTACGCGGGGGCAGTGAGTTTGGCGAAAAATGGCACCAAGGCGGTATGTTATCGAATAAACAAAATGTATTTGACGATTTTATCGGTGCTGCCGAATACCTTATTCAAGAAGGAATTACAACCAAAGAACAACTAGCGATACACGGGCGCAGCAATGGTGGACTATTAATTGGTGCTTGCATGACACAAAGACCCGATCTTTTTGCTGTTTGTTTGCCGGGTGTTGGTGTGTTGGATATGTTACGCTATCATAAATTTACTGTCGGCTGGGGATGGGCCGTTGAATATGGTAGTAGCGAAAAAGAAGACGAATTCAAATACCTCCTGCAATATTCGCCTCTACACAATCTTAAACAAGGCACCCATTATCCCGCTACTATGATTACTACTGCCGATCACGACGATCGCGTGGTTCCGGCACACTCGTTTAAGTTTGCCGCTACCTTGCAAGAACGCAATGCTGGTGATAACCCCATGCTGATTCGTATCGACACGCAAGCAGGTCATGGGGCCGGAAAACCCACCTCGAAGCAAATTGATGAATGGGCCGATATCCTCAGCTTCACAATGTTTCATGTAGGCATGGATGGCTTTAAATAACAAGCATGAAGGTCCTCTGTATTTTGGTTTGGGGATGTATGGCTGCAGCCACGTTATCGAATGCTCAGTCGCTTCATTCCAGTAAAAAAATCATTCGTAGTTTATGTGCCGACTCACTCTATGGACGAGGATACGTAAACGATGGGGTAAACAAAGCTGCTGTTTTTTTAGTGAACCAGTATGAAGAAATCGGATTAACTCCTTTTGGTGAGAGCTACACACAGTCGTATTCGTTTCCGGTAAATACACATCCCGATTCTATATTTTGTAGGTTGGATGGCAAAGCCTTAGAAGCGGGTATTGATTTTTTAGTAGATGCCGGTTCACCCAGTGTTGATGGTCATTTTAAGCTTCATCATTATGAGATGAAAGATAGCGAGCAAGTGCATCAATTATTTCAAGACATCCAACATCGACAATATGAAAACGAGGCGCTCGTATTGCATCATTACAGTTTGCGCAATAAAAGAGTCGGTGATAGTCTTGCAGCGTATCATTACCATCCTAGCTTACTGCTTTCTACCGAAGAGCATAAGCTAACCCATACCATTAGTCGTGAGGTAAAAGAGTATCCTGCCCTCATTTTTTTCGATAGTTTGTTGGTTGGTACTAAAGAAATTTCGTTGACTTATGCCAATCACTTCTTTCCAGCATTCCCTTGTCACAATCTATGTGGTTATTTGCCGGGCGCCAAGCACGATTCCCTCCTAGTATTTTCTGCACATTACGATCATTTGGGTATGATGGGGCCTAATGCTATGTTTTCGGGGGCTAGCGATAATGCAAGTGGAGTGAGTATGGTATTAGCCTTGGCCAACTATTATCGAAAACATAAGCCACCCTACGATATGGTGTTTTTATTATTTAGTGGCGAAGAGGCCGGACTTATGGGATCGCATTATTTTGTTGATCATCCAATCTTTGATCTCAAAAAGATAAAACTGTTGATGAACCTCGACATCATGGGCGATGCCAAAAAAGGAATCGTGGTGGTGAATGGGGAAGCACAACGACATTTTTTTGATCTGCTAAAAAACAATAATGAAGAATCGGCCTACCTGCCTGAGGTGAGAATTCGCAGCAATTCGCACAATAGCGATCATTATTGGTTTACCGAAAAGGGAGTGCCTGCCGTTTTTATCTATTCTAA
>JBEISB010000112.1:0-7489 GCA_040375635.1 Chitinophagaceae bacterium
ACTTTGGCGGTACTAAAATCATCATTCATAAAATCGGCACATTCAACACAAAACTGCCGAATCTTATTGTCTAATTCGGTATTCTGATTGCCACTTCCTGCTGATAATTTTTGCAACACATCATAGGCTTCAAACAAACGCTTCATGCCTTTTTCGGCCGATTGCAAGGCTTCGTTGCTAAAGTCGAGGGGACTTCGATAATGGGTAGTCAAAATATAAAATCTCACCACCATCGGATGATAAGCCTGCTGTAACAAGGGATGATTACCGCTAAATAATTCGGTAAGCTTAATCACATTGTTATAGCTCTTGCCCATCTTACGTCCTTCTATCGTAATCATATTATTATGCATCCAGTAACGCACGGGTGCTTTTCCATTCACTACCGAACTTTGGGCAATTTCACTTTCGTGATGCGGAAAGAGTAAATCCATACCCCCACCATGAATATCGAATTCCTTTCCTAAATATTTGCAGGCCATCGCCGAGCATTCGATATGCCATCCCGGAAAGCCTTCGCCCCAAGGACTTTGCCAACGCATGATATGTTCGGGTGCAGCATGCTTCCACAAGGCAAAATCTACTTTATTTCGTTTTTCATCTTGTCCTTCCAGGTCGCGGGTTGTTTCTAATAAATCTTCGAGTATGCGCCCCGATAGTTTACCGTAATCATTGCTCTCTGCATATTTTTTTACATCAAAATATACGCTGCCATTTACCTCATAAGCATAGCCTTTCTCGAGGATGGTTTTAATCATCTCAATTTGTTCTACGATATGACCTGTGGCGGTAGGTTCGATATTCGGATCGAGGTTATTGAAGGCCTTCATGCCCCAATGGTATAAGTTGGTATACTTCTGCACCAGCTCCATCGGCTCGAGCTTTTCGAGAAACGACTTTTCGGCAATTTTGTCAACAGCTTCTCTACCTTCTTCTTCAAAATGTCCCGCATCGGTAATGTTCCGTACATAACGAACCTTGTATCCGAGGTGCATCAGATAGCGATATACAACATCAAAGGTGATATAAGGTCGTGCATGCCCTAAATGACTTTCGCCACTCACAGTAGGTCCACACACATATAGGCCCACATGCGGGGGATGCAAGGGTTCAAATTTTTCTTTCTGCCGGCTCAGGGAGTTATAAATCGTTAATTCAGACATGGCGCAAAGATAGGCTTTGAGCAGAAACAGACAAGGTCAATTCAACACAGAAACAAAACAGCGTTTACCCTGCTTCTGTATCGGCTAATTTCCGTCTTTCGGTGCAGGTGTACAGTAGATATAAACCCATCCCATACACAAGGGCATACAGCTTAAAAGCAAAGGCGGCGTATACATTCGATTCATAACAGCGGTAGCCCCAACGAATCACCACCATCCACGCGACCAATACCAATAGAAATCGCATCCAAAATGAAAACCCCTTACCCCGTATCGACAATTGATAGTATTGAAAATAAAAGGGCATCAAGGGCCAGCCGAGTATCAAGGGCAAGGCAAATAATCGGGCTTCGGCGGCTAAGCCAAAGGTCAGCACAATGATATTATTGGCTACTAGTAACAGCAAGGTAAATCTTAATATTGTATTCAACTTTTCGCTTCGATCAACGGCCTTGCGGATGGCATGTAAC
Organism: Chitinophagaceae bacterium; assembly: GCA_040375635.1. Taxonomy (GTDB): domain Bacteria; phylum Bacteroidota; class Bacteroidia; order Chitinophagales; family Chitinophagaceae; genus OLB11. The sequence continues at coordinate 1,634 of JBEISB010000112.1, forward strand.
ACAAACAAGGGAATGCCCGTACTCAAAAACATACAAAGTAAGGATTGTATCGCTTCGTATCCGTTTCTAAAATTCTGTTTCCAGGCAAAGGGCCTATCCTGCCACAAAAAGGTTTTGCTTTGTGCTGCCAATTCGGGCGGTAAATACCAACGCAAGTAGAGAAAATACGCAAGTAGTAAGCCAACACAAAAGACAATGCGATTGCGTAAACTTTGTCCGAAGTCGTAAAAAAAGAGTAGCGGTAAAAAAAAGAAACTACTTTCTCTGCCAATGCCGGCCAATAAAAAAAAGGGAAAGCTATACCAAAGTCCTTTGCGCAGCAATACAGAAAAGGCCAATGTCAAACAGAGATACATCAAGGGTTCGTCGTAAGTCGACATACTATCAAAAAAGGCAAACACAATGGTGAAGTGTGTATAATAAACACCCAAAACCCAAGGCAATAGTTTTTCTCTTGCACCCAAATGTTTCGCGATGTTGCATAAAAGGAGTCCGCTAACAAACATCGCCATCCACGCAATGCTTACAAACGAAAATTGATACGGGATGCCCCAAGTAAAAAGTTGCATTTGCAATCGGTACATCAGCGGACGGCGATAGAACTCGCAAAGCTGCAATCGGTCTAAGCACAAACTCACCCCGTACTCGTCATTCCATAATGTCTCTATACCTCGTCCATGCCGTTGAAATCCATTGAGCATGGTAGGAATAAGGATATGTAACACCAAAATGCCCAATACACTCAGGACAGATATCCATATCAACAATCGACGATTTCTCACCGGGTAAAGGTAATCAGTACCTGTATTTTTTTGTTGTAGCTTTTCCCGCTTTTCACGACAAGTCCTCCTCGCCTTCGGACTCGTGCGGGCTTTCTGTTTCAATCGGGGCTAGGGCTTCCGTTTCTTTCATACGCTAAGCAGTCTGTTACAGGTTTTCCGATACGAATCAATCCCAAAGTCACTCAAAAAAAAGAGGGGTTACTCTTTGCAACATTTATCTTCGTTGGGTAAACCTTACTTTATTTGTCGCTTATGTATCGTTACCTATTCATGCTTTCGTTTTTTGTTTGCTTGCTCTCTTTCCATCTAAGGGCTCAAACCTTACGCAAACCGAATGAGGAATGCATTTTTTCGTTTCGGGTAAAAAATGGCAAGACCATGATGTTGGCGAAGGATACGCAGAATCGATATGTCATTTACCGTTTCGGAAAAGAAAATCATATCGATTGGGAATTTCCAAACCCCGATTCGCTCAGCTGGAAAAAGTTTAGCTACAATTATTATTTCCGTGGAGGAGGGAAACAAAATGCCGGACTCGATATCGACAATCTCATTTTCGACAATCAAGGTTATCACTATGTGGTGTACTCCTCGTATAGTGCCGGGGATGAAGAATCTCCCGAATCGTTTTCTTTTGGTATTGTGGTTACCGATCCGCAAAATAAAAAAGTAAATATCCACGGCATACCCGGCACAGATAAGGGACATCTGCAAGGCTTCAGAACGAACGAATTACTGAAGATTGATACTGAGGCAGGTTTAGAGGAATAAATCAAAGTCAGTAAAGCGCCAAGCATTATCTACTTCCATGCAAGATAAAATCGCATAGCCGTATCGGTGCTACACAATACCATTGTTTCGTACCTTGCCTTTTTTATGGCATTCCAAATTCAAAGTCCGTATTCTCCCGCCGGCGATCAACCCAGAGCCATAGAGCAATTGGTCGAAGGCGTAAATCAACATCAAAAGCACCAAACCTTATTGGGTGTTACCGGTTCGGGGAAAACCTTTACCATTGCCAATGTCATTCAACAAACCAATAAGCCTACCCTGATTCTTACGCATAATAAAACCTTGGTGGCGCAATTGTATGGCGAATTCAAACAATTCTTTCCAGACAATGCAGTCGAGTATTTTGTGTCGTACTACGATTATTATCAACCCGAAGCCTATCTGCCATCGAGTGGTGTGTATATCGAAAAAGATTTAGCGATTAATGGTGAATTAGAAACATTACGACTGCGTGCCACCTCTAGTTTATTATCGGGCAGAAGAGATATTATTGTCGTGGCATCTGTAAGTTGTATTTATGGTATGGGAAATCCTACCGATTATGCCAATGCTATCATCCGCATCTCCAAAGGTGAAACCATCGTGCGCAATACCTTTCTGCATAAGTTGGTACAGGCCTTGTATACCCGCACGCAAATTGAGTTTGATAAGGGTATGTTTCGGGTAAAAGGAGATACGGTAGATATTCATTTGCCGTATGCTGACTTTGGATTGCGCGTTGTTTTCTTTGGCGATGAGATTGAAGAAATTCAACGCTTCGAAATTGCCACAGGAAAGAAAATTGAATCCCTCCAAGATGCGGCTGTCTTTCCGGCCAATATCTATCTAGCGCCACAAGACCAAATGAAAAACATCATCCACGAAATTCAGGATGAGATGTTTGCGCAAGTAGAATATTTTCAGCAACAAGGAAAACATATCGAAGCGCAACGAATTAAAGAGCGTGTCAATTACGATATCGAAATGATACAAGAGCTAGGATATTGTAAAGGCATCGAAAATTATTCGCGCTTTCTCGATAGACGCGTTCCGGGTACTCGCCCCTTTTGTTTACTCGATTATTTTCCGGACGATTATTTGTTGGTTATCGATGAAAGTCATGTTACCCTACCCCAAATTAGCGGTATGTATGGTGGCGACCGTGCCCGTAAAATTAATTTAGTAAGCTATGGGTTTCGACTGCCTTCGGCTTTGGATAATCGCCCCCTTAATTTTCCGGAATTTCAGCAATTGGTCAATCAAGTCATTTATGTAAGTGCCACACCGGGTAATTATGAGCTAGATATGACGCAAGGCGAATTCATCGATCAAGTTGTTCGTCCTACAGGCTTGCTCGATCCGCCTATCGAAGTGAGACCAAGTGTGAATCAAATAGATGATCTCTTAGCCGAAGTCGATAAACGGGTGGCTAAAAATGAAAGGGTCTTGGTAACTACACTGACCAAACGCCTCTCCGAAGAATTGTCGAAGTATATGCTCAAAATTCAGGTGAAGTGTAAGTATATCCACTCGGAAATTGATACCATGGAACGTATGGAAATTTTGCGCGATTTACGACTCGGAAATATTGATGTATTGATTGGTGTAAACTTATTGCGTGAAGGTCTTGATTTGCCCGAAGTGTCGTTGGTGGCTATACTCGATGCGGACAAGGAAGGTTTTTTGCGTGATGAACGTTCGCTGACACAAACAGCAGGACGAGCAGCGAGAAATGTAAATGGACTCGTTATTTTTTATGCCGATCGCATTACAGGCAGCATGCAAAGGGCCATGGACGAAACTCGCCGTCGTCGCGAAAAACAATTGGCCTATAATCAGCAACATCATATCACGCCCCGCAGTGTTACCAAATCGCTCGAACAAATCATGGATCAAGGGGCCATTTTAGAGGGCCGTAAAGCAGAAGGGAAAGAGGATTATGTATATCCTGAAGTCAATATAGGGATGGCAGCCGAAGAGGCTCAAGCGCTCTATGAGAACCCGAAGGCTTTAGATAAGGAAATTGCTGCCGTGAAAAAACAAATGGAGAAGGCGGCCAAAAATTTAGACTTTATCGAGGCCGCACGTTTGCGAGATCGTATGATGGAATTAAAAAAACATCGTTGATTATCTCATGCTCTGGGTCATGTTTTTACCAAGTAGCTCTCTGAATATGCCTACAAAAGAAATATAGTTGAGCGGAAACTCTAACATCACATGCATAAAGCTGAGCAGGAACAACCACTTAAAGCCTAATGAATAATCGATGCCATACAAGACCACCGAGATGATCCAAATGAGGATGATAAATATCGAGCGCGACTTTGGAATTTCGTGCCAGCGAATCACGCGGGTTTTTGAAAACCAGTTTAGGTAATGATAAGTGTACGCAAACCCGATAAAGCGCATGATAGCGATGCCCATCGAGGAATGATAAATTTGTCCGGCTATATCGCCATCGCCCGCATGACTACTATTCAGCAATTGAATAATCACTTGATTGAGCATTTGAAATTCGTGATAAGCTGTAACTCCATAATCAGTTACGGGGATAAATTCTTTACCGGCAAATAAAAAGACTAACAAAAAGGGAATTACCCAATGCAGCACTACCGTTAGATATCCCGCTTTGGATTTGGCTTTTAAGGCACCAAACAACATAAACAAAGAGGTGAATAAAAATACATGCACAAGGGTGGGTAAAAAAACGCTGAATACCAATACTAACCTGTCGGATACCGCAGAAAGCATGATGACCAACACAACCCCGAAGACTTTGTATAATTTATTTTTGATGAAAGCAAAAAAGAGTGAACTGCCAAAGGCTACAAAAATCATTCGATTGATCAAGTAAGTGTCGACGTCTAAATCTTCGAGTCCGAGATATCCCCTAAAACTAATAACCGTTAATATCAGCGAGATGATTACCAATAAATAAGCATCTCGTTTATCGGTCGAAAAATAATTTTTATCGTGTAGCCACGAGATTTCGGTTAAGTAATGCAATGGTCCCAGCACACCGTAGGCGAATAAAAATAATTCGAAGGGAACAATAAAGGCTAGTATGCAGGAGATAAAAAGGAGTGCAATATTGACAACATCAATTCGATTAGCAGGGGTGATGATGGACATAAGCATGCGATTTGTTTCAAAGATAATCTCCTCGCGTTAATATTATAGTAGGCGCAAGACGATTTAAGAGAATACGGCTTGTAATACGCTAATACTTTTTAACTCGGGAAGATGGGGTATGTGCAAACGTAAATATTGTATACAGCAGGCAAGCAATTCGGCACGTAATGCATGATGTAAGGGTAACGAATTGGTTTCGGGTTGAGAGAGTGCATAGAGGTAACGTGCCTTTTCTCCTTCGAGATATTGCAAACTGCTCAATTCATCCTTGGTGCAAAACACACCATTTAGCATATCGAAGTAAGGGGTTTCTTCTGTGAATTTTTCTTGCATGCCAAAACCCAATCGACGGGCCTGTTCGAGGGTAAAGCGAATCGGAAAATTAGCTAAAGCCATCTCATCAGCGATATCAATATAATGAAAGCATGATTCGAACCAGGCAAATAATTCGGGATGACTTTCCGGTTCACTTACTGTTTTTCCAATCAGCTCGGTGATATAAGTTGCTATGGCTTGTCTGCTTATTTGGGTTTGCAAATGCTGACTCACATAATTAACTCGAGCCTCTTTAATGCGTTGCAAATTTTTATGGGGCGAATGATACACAATTAAATCAAGTAACATAGAGGCCTGATAAATATTGGATTTGATGGTTGACTTGTTCGTACTTCTTACGCCATTTACCAAATAGCTCTGCACACCAAAAGCCTCTGTATATATCGTAACCACCATACTGGTATCACCATATTTTACATTTCGAAGCACGATGCCTTTGGTAGGATGTAGCATGCGGCAAAGTTGCGTTAAATAGAGATGCGATTTTTTTATTCGTTGAAGATGAATTTTCCGCTACGCGATTCTGTGCCGTCGATATTGGTTACAAACACATACATAACACCGCTACGGGGTCTTTCGCCTAAGTAATTCAATCCATTCCATACAGCTTGTCCGCCTTGTGCCTTGGTTCTATACACCAATTGCCCGGCAGCATCGGTAATGCGTACATCGGCATTCTCTACCAATCCTTTGATGGCAATCATTCCACTATAATCTGATGGAACCGGATTCGGAAAAACAAATAAGTCGCTATTTGTATTATTAGGTTCGGTAGCCTCGACACGATACGAAACCAATCCGGCAGAAGTGGCTATAAACACCTCACCACTATAGG
>JBEISB010000101.1:0-8235 GCA_040375635.1 Chitinophagaceae bacterium
CTTCAGTTACCGAATGTGATTGTGAACCGTGCTGAATTGGTTTTTACCGGAGCCCCAATTCAAAATTGGAGCGATACCTTGGCGTATAGTCCACTAGCCCGTTTGCAAATCTTCAGAACAGACACTACGGGTAATAATGATAAGGTAGCGGAGGATTATGCGCAGTTTAATAGCAGTGCTTACGTTGATGGCAAACGGAGTAATGTTGTCATCGGCGGACTCACCTATCCTCAATATAAGTTTACCGTTACCTATTCTATACAGAAGATCATTTCCCAAAAAGACAGTACATTTAGGTTTAAAATTATGGGGGCTAATCAGGGGTATCCAGCCGCTTATCGGTCGATTCTTTGTGGAAGCGGCAGTAAGCAGATTGAAACTAAACCTGTATTAAATCTTATCTATACTAAAATCAATAAATTGTAAACGATTATGTGCGGTATCGTAGGGTATATTGGCCCCAAAGAAGCTTACCCAATTCTGATTAAAGGAATGAAGCGACTTGAGTATCGTGGGTACGATAGCGCAGGGGTTGCTCTTCTAAATGGTTCGCTCCGGGTATTAAAAAAAGAAGGCAAGGTTTCTGTGTTAGAGGAATCTAGTCTTGGAACAGATGTAAAAGGAACGGTAGGGATTGGTCATACACGCTGGGCTACGCACGGAGTGCCTTGCGATAAAAATGCACATCCTCATTTGTCGCAATCGGGCAATATCGCCATTATTCACAACGGGATCATTGAGAACTATAATTCGTTAAAAAAGGAATTATCGAAATTGGGATATAGTTTTCAAAGCGATACAGATACCGAAGTTTTGGTGAATCTGATTGAAGATATCCAAAAAGAAGATAAGCTTAGTATTGAAGAGGCGGTTAGGGTGGCATTGAATGAAGTCATCGGAGCCTATGCCATTGTGGTAATTGATAAACGCGAACCCAATAAATTAGTGGCAGCTCGTAAGGGGAGTCCATTGGTTATTGGTATTGGGAAAGATGAGTTTTTTATTGCCTCAGATGCATCGCCCATTATAGAATACACGAATAATGTTGTCTACTTAAATGATGAAGAGTTTGCCGTTCTTAATCGCAATGGCGTGCTCGATATCAAAACCTTAGGAAATATCCAAAAGTCTCCTTATGTACAGAAATTAGAGATGGATTTGGAGATGATAGAAAAGGGGGGCTACGAGCATTTTATGCTAAAAGAAATTTACGAGCAACCGCAGGTAATTCTAGATTGCATGCGGGGCCGTATGAATGCCGAACAAGGGTGGATAAAATTAGGCGGTATTACAGAATATGCGGCTCGTATTAATAATGCTAAGCGTATCATCATTACGGCTTGTGGAACCTCATGGCATAGTGGATTGATTGCCGAATACCTGATTGAAGAATTGGCCCGTGTGCCTGTTGAAGTAGAATATGCTTCTGAATTCCGTTATCGGAATCCCATTGTGAATGAGAAGGATGTTGTGATTGCGATTTCCCAATCTGGCGAAACGGCAGATACCTTAGCGGCTATTGAATTGGCCAAGGGCCGACAAGCCTTGATTTACGGAATATGCAATGTGATCGGTTCTTCTATTGCCCGTGCTTCTCATGCTGGTTCTTATACGCATGCGGGGCCTGAAATCGGTGTAGCTTCGACCAAGGCATTCAGTGCACAGGTAACCATACTTACTTTACTAGCCTTGCAGTTAGCTCAAGCGAAAGGCACCATTTCGCAATCGAGATTGCGCCAGATCTTATATGAATTGGAACAAATTCCATCTAAGATTACAGAGGCTCTCGAGATGAATGACAAGATCAAGGAAATTGCTGCACGGTATAAAGATGCCCATAACTTCTTGTACTTAGGTCGTGGACTTAGCTTCCCGATTGCCTTAGAAGGGGCTTTAAAACTAAAAGAGATTTCTTATATCCATGCCGAAGGCTATCCTGCTGCAGAAATGAAACATGGTCCCATAGCCTTGATTGACGAAAATATGCCTGTGGTGTTTATTGCCACGAATATGAGTGCGCATGAAAAAATCATTTCAAATATTCAAGAGGTAAAAGCCAGGAAAGGAAAGGTGATCGCTATCGTCAACAAAGGAGATTCTGAAATAAAGTCATTGGCCGATGAGCTTATCGAACTTCCGGAAACAGATGATTTGTTGTCGCCTTTGGTATCTATTGTGCCGCTTCAATTATTGTCTTACCATATTGCTTTATTGCGCGGTTGTAATGTTGATCAGCCACGAAATTTAGCCAAGAGTGTAACCGTGGAGTAGTTTCGAACGGGGGTGATTTGGTGCCCCTGTGTTTTCAATGGTTTCAGCCATATTTGGTGTAATAACATCTCCATTTTATTATTAATATTGGTGTTTTAACTCCCTATTTGGCATCACGAATGTTATTACCTCCAAGGTAACGTGACTACCTGTTTTTGTAGAAACACTATTTTTTCTCTTAACCTAATAAAAACTGAGAAAATAAGCTACGAAGTAATGTGATACATTAAGCCCTTATTACCTTGCTCGTAATTCCATAGCATAGATAGGGACGTAATAATAAATAGCAGTTTATTACTTCCCAATCTGCGTTTTTATGTAATTCATATTTTGAATGGCTATGGAGAAATTAGGATCAATGGCTAGGGCAGATTGTAAATCCTGTTTTGCATTCTGCCATTCTTTCAGATAAATATAAATATTAGCTCGATTGATATAAGCCTCTTTGTATTTAGCATTTACTTGTATAGCACGGGAATAATCTTCTAGAGCCTTTTTTGATTGATTTAGTCTACTAAACACTAACGCACGGTTATAATAGGCAATGGCTAAATTGGGATTCTGTTTAATAGCCATAGAAAAATCATCAATAGAGGCATTGTTATTATTTAAGTTCATATTGGCAATACCTCTGTTACAATACGTACTTTCATTATTAGGATCTATACGAAGGGCAGAATTACAATCAGTAATTGCTTTAGCGAATTCTCCTCTGCTAACATAAACAGATGCTCTATTGATATATACTTCTTTAAAATTTGGATGTAATTGAAGTGCTTTGTTTAAGTCTGCAAGGGCTAAGTCATAGGCAGCTAACTTGATGTATATTAATCCTCGGTTATTATAAGCATTATAGTAATTAGGGTCAGCTAAAATAGCCTGATTATAATCTTGGATAGCAAATTCATATTTATTCAATTTTTCATAAATAGAAGCTCGATTGTTCAATGCAGTTGTATATTTCGGGTTAATCTGTATGGCTCGGTTATAGTCTTGCAATGCATGCTCCGTATCGCCTTGGTCTTTTAAAAAGTCGGCCCTTGACCCCCATCCTCTCGCTTTATTTGGCGATTTTTCAATGATGTCGGTATATAACAGATAGTCGTTTGTCCAAACTTTATTTCTAGCATACGTTAGTGTAGAATACACTAAGGCAATGCATGTTAGGGCTATTGATGGAATAGATTGGCCCAAACGGGTAAGCCAATAAAAGACAGCATACACAAAGACTAGTATAAAACCGAAAGAGGGTAAATAGGTTCTATGTTCAAAAATTACGTCCTCTATAGGTATTATGCTCGACTCTACCGCCAAGGTGATAAAAAACCAAAATACGCCGAAGGTGATTAATCGGTTTTTATTGTATTGACTACCTGCCCAGATGAGCAGCAGAGCTATGCAGATAATACTCAGTAGGGTTGGGATATCGAGAATGCTATTGACGATTGGCCAATCATAATCTAAATTTTGATTGATTGGGAAGAGCAGCAATTGTATGTATTTGATGATTACCGTAAATTGGGTGAAGAAATAATTTTGAGCAGTGATAGTATGTGTATTCCCATGTGCAGGCGGAATCGATGCAAAAATATCTGAAGAAAATCTTGTAACGACAAAGAGGCCAAATACAATAATTACAGGTATTGCAAAAAGTAGTTTTCGAGTATTCTTGCCGAAGTTTACTCCTACAGGTTGAAAGAAAACAAGTTCTGCCAATAACAAGGATACAGGAAGGGTATAGGTATTTTCTTTACAGAGGAAGGCGGATAGGGCACTCAATGCGGTAACAGAAAACCAAACCCACTTCATTGGAGCTGAAGAGATCCTCGCTTTTAAAAAGAAGGCCAAGCTAGCAAAATAAAACAGGGCTGCCATCGATGCCATACGCTGAACGATATAGGTAACCGATTGCGTAGCTAACGGATGGGCAATGAACAACAAGGCAATAAAAAAGGCAAGCTTATGTTTTTGACTGGACATCGCCGACTCTCTGCATGCAGGTGTTTCGTAGATGAGTAAGATAATGAAATAAACAAGACAGCTATTGATGATATGAATGAATAGGTTAACGATATGATAGCCCCATACTGAAAATTCACCGAGCTGGTAGTTCATGGCAAAAGTCGCCAAAGGTAAAAAGCGGTTATGATTAGATGCCCAAATCGAAGATAGATGCACGCCTTGTTTCACAATAACATTGTCTAATATATTAGGCTTATCGTCAAAATGGAAATTACTATCAAATGAATTGCTGTATATCAATATGCCTACGATGGCAAAAAGCAAGCTAGCCCATAGGGGGAAGTATATTTTTAGGAGATTCTCTTTTGGACTTGTCGCGTTATTAGCCTTAGGATTGCTGGTCTGCGCAGGGGGTAATGGATTCCGTTTCTTCATGCTAAGCAACCTTAAAATTTAGTAGGTGTCGTTTAACAAATATATTAAAGTGGCATTGTCATACGTACATGCAGCATGAGAGACTTGGATGGTTCAAGAAAAACGAAGGACGAGAACTACAAGGTGATTTAATATTACGGTTTCTCAAACTGCTTCACTCATGAGGAGAAGTAATGAGGCTAAGAATACCTAGTATGCAATACCTCAGTCGCAATATAGAATGTCAAACGTAAATAACGCAATATCAGTCGTTCATAATACAATCAATAAAATTGTATTTTTTTTAGCGTCCCTTTACTCACCTATCCATTATTGACGGGTTCCCCAGAATTTCCTCCCTCCTTAGGCTTGTTGTCTTTGGGGGGATTGGGCTTTTGTCCTGGATTGGGTTTTCGCTGTTGATTTGGATTTGGCTTCTGATGGCCTCGTTGCTGTTGTGGCTGCCGAGGGGCATTAGCCTGCGGTTTGGGTCCAGCGGTTTGTGTAGCTGTTTTTTCTTGGCCATTACCTGCATTTCGTTCGGGCTGACGAGGACCTTTGTTTCCTTGCGGTCTTGGTCCTTGTTGCTGATTCGGACGAGGGGCTCCTCCACCTTGTGGATTGTTTTGTCGATTCGCGTTTGGATTGTTTTGTTGACGAGGGGCGTTGTTTTGGGCAGACTTGTCGCCTTCGGTTTTGGGGCGATCATTATGGCCTTGTGCCGATTGAGGTTTCTTCTTTTTCTTCTTACTATTTTTATCGAGCGATTTTAGACTGAGTTGTCCTACAACATCTACGAAATCATTTTTATCTGCAGGGGCACTTTTCTTAACAATTTCAACGGCTTGTAATTCTTCTGGAAAAACACCTTGCTTGTTGAGGTCTATAATTTCTTTTACTCTTTCGATACTAAGCGGGTAAAGAGTATTGCTCTTTTCGAAGCTAAACCACATCAAGTTTCTAAAAATATCTTTCTTCTGTAGGTAAGCCACCCCTTGTGTTGTTTTGATCTTTTCGGCATTTTCAGGAAATACCCGTAAGGCATCCATATAGGTGTCGAGTTCGTAATTCAGACAACATTTGAGTCGCCCGCATTGACCCGAAAGTTTTGTTTGATTGATTGATAAATTCTGATAACGGGCGGCGGTTGTACTTACCGATTTAAAATCATTGAGCCAAGTACTACAACATAATTCTCGTCCGCAGCTCCCGATACCGCCTACCTTGGCAGCTTCTTGTCTGATTCCGATTTGTCTCATTTCAATCTTCACCCGAAAGTCGGCTGCAAATCGTTTAATGAGTTCGCGAAAATCGACTCGGTCTTCAGCGGTATAAAAAAAGGTAGCTTTTTTACCATCGGCCTGCATTTCAACTTCGGCAATTTTCATGTCTAATCGCAAATCCCGAGCAATGACCCTTGCGCGAATCATCATCTCTTTTTCGTTCTTCTTGGCCTGATCCATTTTTTCGATTTCGGCCTCCGTGCTCTTGGCTATAATTCGGCGAATCTCTTCACTCTTTTCACTAACCCCCTTCTTCTTCATTTGCAATTTCACCAGCTCGCCGGTTAAACTAACCACGCCAATATCTATACCTCCGCTGCCTTCAACGGTAACCATATCGCCCTTTTCGTAATGCAGAGGATTATGGGTTTTGAAAAATTCTTTACGACTTCCATGATTGAAAGTCACTTCCACAAAAGGATAGGGCTTAGAAAAATCAGAAACCGGTAATAAACTTAGCCAGTCGTGTGTATTTAATCGGTTACATCCGCCACTTTTGCAAGAGCCATGGTCTTTACAACCCGTTGGTAAACCACCCTCTTTTGTTCCGCAACTACCACATCCCATATATCTTCAACGCTTTATTAAGTGAATAATCATCTAGTACAACGCTATTCCTTTCATACCATCAAACAACTATCGTCGAAGGTTGTACCAGTTTTTGAATGCGTAAAGATAAGGAATGAAAGAGAATTTTCGTATTGGCATTCCGCTCTATCTCGTAGATCGATTCGTTTACATCTTTTGTTATCGCTGCCAGGCGGTTATCGTGGAGATTCCGGGCTTGTAATTGCTGAATAATCTGCCTTTCACGATCGAGGAATAAGGTTTTATCAGCCCCCAAATAGCGATATCGAATCAGGTGTTCGATAAGCTGTATGGTATACTCAAGAAATTTTTTCTGAACCTCCTTGCTTTGTGAGGCCATATCGGTGCACCAATCGCTAATTAATAATCCCTGGTTCGAAAATATAGCTTCAAACCAGCTACTGAGTTGATTCACGATATCGTCTTCGCCCTGCGACATCAGATTGAGGGCCTTTTGCATATTGCCTTCTGATAAACGAGCAAGCAGCAGGGCCTTGTCGCTATCAATGCCTTTTTGTTCTAGCGCTTGTTGTATGGTTGCGGTGTCTAATCGCTTGAGGGCAAAAATTTGGGTACGAGAGAGGATGGTAGGTAACACGGCTTCGATATCAGAACTTACAAACAAAATCAGGGTATGGTCTGTGGGCTCTTCAATCATCTTGAGCAAGATATTGCCTTCGTTTTCGAGATATTCGGGATACCAGATAATCATGACCTTCGTTCGGCTCTCAAAGCTGCGCAGTTGCAATTTGCGTAGCATGGCCCTGCATTCGGCTGCACTAATATTCCCTTGCTTATTGGTGTCGAGATACTGAAACCAATCAACATCACTCGCATAGGGTTGCTGTAGCAGAAACTCTCTGAATTCGGTAATAAAGTCGTCGCTAACAGGGGGCCTGTCTATTTTATCTTTTCGATATACGGGAAACGAAAAATGCACATCTGGGTGTTGTAGCTTTTGCATTTTACTGCAGCCACTGCATTCGCCACAGGCATCGCCATCGTGGGGTTGGGTGCAAACTAAATATTGGGCAATAGCCAAAGCCATGGGCATACCGCCACTACCTTCATGGCTCGACAACATAATGGCATGAGGTAGGTGGTTCTCGTCGATTAATTTATGGATGCGGGCACTTAGTTCGGTTTGCCCAATCAAATCACGAAATCTCAAGGGACTTAATTTTTATCTGTCGCTTGGGTAATGCTCATTAACTCTTGCATACTGCGCTGCATTTTATCGATAGAACCATCGAGAAAGATTGTATTGCCTTTACCATTTTCTGCAAAGTGTTTGATAGACTCGGTCCACATCGAAAATAAAATAAAGGAAGCATCGAGTTTCGCATCTTCCATTTCTTTAGCTGCAGATGCCATACCCCTAGCCACTTCTTCGCGAAAGAGAGCAACGCCTTGTCCGCGCAATTGGGCCGCTTGCTTTTCGGCTTCGGCAGAGATCTTAATAAAATTACCCTCTGCCTCTGCCGCTTTTGTTTTTGTAATCAAAAGGGCTTGTCCTTCGTTTTCGGCGGCAGCTTTTAAATTATTACTACTTACAACGCGGGCCATCGATTTCATGATTTCTTCATCGAAGGAGATATCATTAATTTGTAAGTCGATTAAATGGTAACCCCAACTTTCGAGTTGCACATCGATCTGATCTTTTACATGTAATATGATTTCAGTACGCAGTCCTAAAATTTCCGACTGTTTTTTAGTA
>JBEISB010000091.1:0-8999 GCA_040375635.1 Chitinophagaceae bacterium
AACGCAAAATGCGCGGAGGGAGGAGGACGCAAAGTACGCAGTAGGGAGAGGATGCAAGGAACGCAGAGGGAGAAACACGAAGTGCGTAATAAGGGTTTAACGCAAAGTGCGCAGAGAGAAACACGAAGTGAGTGAAAGGGTTTAACGCAAAGCGCGCAGAGGGTGGAAAACGCAAAGTGGAGAGGGAGAAACACGAAGTGCGTAATAAGGTTTAACGCAAAGTGCGCAGAGGGTGGAGAACGCAAAGTGCACAGAGAGAAACACGAGGTACGTATGAAAGGTTAACGCAAAATGCGCGGAGGGAGGAGGACGCAAAGTACGCAGTAGGGAGAGGATGCAAGGAACGCAGAGGGAGAAACACGAAGTGCGTAATAAGGTTTAACGCAAAGTGCGCGGAGGAAGGAGGACGCAAAGTGCGCAGAGCAAGCAATGAACACAGCGTGGAGAAAGTAGGCAGCGAAGACAACAGCTTAGAATACCAACCTTGTTTTATGCACAGATACCGCGTTAGGGATAGTAGCGGAAAGTGCTGCCGGACGAGAGGATCGTGAAGATTTTACCCTGTGTATGCGGCCGGAAGCCTTGCAGCGATAGCCCGACTCGTTGGCTACCCAAATCTTGCCCGAGAATGATAAAACCTATGCCAACGAGGAACGCCCATCTATTAATTTTTTTTTAACTACCATTTTCTTCTTTGGGCTTATACTTTTGAGGCACGAAAAAAACGGACATGGAAACCAATACCCTCGACATTCGCGAACTTAACGAACGCATAAACCAGAAAAGTGCTTTTATTGACTTACTAACGATGGAAATCAACAAATCGATCGTAGGACAAAAGTATATGATTGAGCGATTATTGATTGGCCTTCTAGCACAAGGACATGTACTACTAGAAGGGGTGCCGGGACTGGCAAAAACACTCGCCATTAAAAGTTTGGCAACTGCCATCAATGGCAAATTTGCACGGATTCAATTTACGCCCGACCTCTTACCAGCTGATATCGTTGGAACAATGATTTATAACCAACAAGCCAATCAGTTTCAGGTGAAGAAAGGCCCCATTTTTGCCAACTTTATTTTGGCCGATGAAATTAATCGAGCCCCCGCGAAAGTACAAAGTGCCTTGCTTGAAGCTATGCAAGAAAAACAAATTTCGCTAGGCGATAATACCTATAAACTCGATGAACCGTTTTTGGTGTTAGCCACCCAAAATCCTATTGAACAAGAAGGAACCTATCCGCTACCAGAAGCCCAGGTAGACCGCTTTATGCTGAAAATTGTTGTTAGCTATCCGCAGATAGAAGAAGAGCGACAAATTATCCGACAAAATATGAATCCGGATGGCATGTCGAAGATTAATCCCATCATTAAACCCCAAGATATTATCGAAGCGCGTCAACTGGTACGCGAAGTATATATGGACGAGAAGATTGAAAAATACATTCTCGATATTGTGTTTGCCACCCGTCAACCTGAACAATATAAACTGGGCAAACTGAAACCTCTGCTCGCGTATGGCGCCTCACCTCGTGCCAGCATTAATTTAGCGCTTGCCTCTAAAGCTTATGCCTTTATTAAACGTCGGGGTTATGTTATCCCTGAAGATGTAAGGGCGGTTTGTATGGATGTGATGAGGCATCGTGTAGGACTCACCTACGAAGCTGAAGCAGAAAATATGACAAGCGAAATGATTGTGAACGAAATATTGAACGCCGTAGAAGTTCCATAAATCATAGTGTTATTTACAGAACAACCTTCGCAGACAAGGACAGATTGATGTAAAGAAAAAAATGAGTGCTTTGCTTGAAAGAATAAAAAAAATAATGCAGAAAAATACAGATGCTTCCCCAAGCAGGGATGTGCAGGCTGTTGATGCTGTGCGTAAAAATAAACAAGCATACACTGGTGCTGAAAAGGCGGCGCAAACAAGCCCTAATTTGTCGCGAACTCCTGCTGATATTATTAAGAAGGTGAGACAAATTGAGATTCGTACCCGCGGACTCACCAATCATATTTTTGGGTGCGAATATCATAGTGCTTTTAAGGGCAGAGGAATGAGTTTTAGTGAAGTGCGCGAATACAGTTATGGTGATGATGTAAGGAGCATTGATTGGAATGTAACCGCCCGAACCCGCGTACCGCATATCAAAGTATTTGAAGAAGAAAGAGAACTCACGCTGATGCTGATGGTAGACATCAGTGCTAGCTCATTGTTTGGTACCGCACAACGGAAACGCGACCTAATAACAGAAATATGCGCTGTGCTTTCTTTCAGTGCCATTGCCAATAACGATAAGGTTGGGGTGATTTTTTTTAGCGATAAAATAGAACGATACATCACACCCAAAAAAGGAAAATCGCATATCCTATTCATCATCCGCGAATTGCTAACGATGGAGCCACATCGAGAAGCGAAAACAGATATCAACGAGGCCTTTAAGTTTTTGAATAATATCATGAAAAAACGAAGCATCGCTTTTTTGCTTTCGGATTTTATTAGTAAGCCTTATCAAGATGCCTTGAATGTAGCCGGACGCAGACATGATATAATCGGCATTCATGTGCATGATTTACGTGATAAAGTCTTACCCGAAATGGGCATTCTTCGGATCCAAGATGCAGAAAGCGGTCAAACGCGTTGGGTAGATACAAGCTCTCGATATTTTAGAGAACGATATCTGCAAGATTTTTTAAGTCGCGAGCAGCAAACCAAAAATTATTTTGCCCGCAGCGGATCCTCATGGGTGAGCGTAAGAACCGATGAGGATTATGTAAAAACCCTAAAACTTTTCTTTAAAACCCGAAGAGGATAACTATGAAAAGTACAACCTTACCTATACTGCGTTTTGTGTGGATGCTGATGCTGAGTATGTTCTCTGTGTCCTCTGTTGTACATGCACAACATGTTTCCGTGAAAGCGAAACTAGATTCAGCCTCTTTAGTGATTGGTGATCAGATTCACCTGAACTTTCAGGTACAATATGATCCCCAACAATATCGGGTAGCCTTTCCCCAATTGCCCGATACCTTCAATCATCTTGAAGTTGTCAATCGCGGTAAGATAGACACGAGTTTTGGACGGAATACAAACACCTATTCACAAACCTATACCCTCACAGGATTTGACTCGGGTGTGTGGAAAATACCTCCATTTTCTTTTGATGTGCAATCGCTGAAAGGGGCTAATGGAGAAACGTTATTATGCGATTCCTTTCTCGTGAAGGTCAACAGCATAAGCGTAGATACTACACAGGCATTTAAACCTATTTTTGGCATTCGAGGGGCTAAACTTCCGCTCAAAGAAATTTTATTATATGCCTTAGGTATTGTGTTGATATTGATAGCCTTGATTATGTTGATTGTATATATCCGCAAACGGATGAAGCAAAAATCACCATTGCCTGAGGCGATACCTATTGCTATTTTACCTCACGAAAAAGCGATGCAAGCTCTTCAGCAAATTGAGTCGGAACAATTATGGCAACAAGGTCTCGATAAAGAATATCATACCCAAGTGAGTGATGTGATTCGTCTCTATCTCGAGGAGCAATTTGGCATCGACTGTATGGAGAAAACCAGTAACGAGATTTTACAACAATTGCGCAAGCATAAAATATTATCACCGTTTCGTCCGGCATTACAATCCATTTTTGAGATAGCCGACATGGTGAAATTTGCCAAGAGTAAACCAGGAGCCGACGAGCATATTCAATCGATGACCTTATCGGTAAACTTTGTTGTGGATAGCTATGCTCGGGTTAAACCTATACAAACCGAAGCCGCTACAGAACCCCATGCCCAATAACGATCCAGGAAACTCATGAGATATCTCGATTTTAAACATATCAGCTTTGCGCATCCCCAGTTTTTTTATTTACTGTTGCTGTTGCCGCTATTGCTGTTCTGGCAAATCCGTATCCGGAAACGCACCCAAAGTACATTTATCCTTTCGAGCTTAGGTTCATTATCTAACCTGCCCGTATCTCCGAAAACAAAACTTCTCTTTCTACTGCCGCTCTTTCGTATACTCTCCTTTATGCTATTGGTGATTGCCCTAGCTCGTCCACAAAGCAGTAATGTAAATGAGTCGATTAACAGTGAAGGGTTAGACATTGTGATGAGTGTAGATATATCGGGGAGTATGTTGGCCGAAGATTTTCGTCCGAATCGAATTGAAGCGGCTAAAAAAGTTGCGATGGAATTTATTGAAGATCGTCCCACAGATAGAATGGGACTAGTTATTTTTTCGGGAGAGAGTTTTACGCAATGTCCACTCACTACCGATCAGAATGTGCTAAAAGAACAACTCAGTAATATCCGAAGTGGATTGCTCGAAGATGGCACTGCTATTGGTATGGGACTAGCCACTGCCGTTGAGCGTTTACGAGATAGTAAGTCGAAAACAAAAATTATTATCCTCTTGACCGATGGGGTTAATAATGCCGGACTCATCGATCCCATTACAGCGCTAGAAATTGCCAAAGCATACAAAATAAGGGTATATACCATTGGGGTTGGATCTATGGGCACTGCCCCCTACCCTATGAAAGATCAGTTTGGCAATACTACTATGCAACAGATGCCCGTGCAAATTGATGAACCCTTGATGCGAAAAATATCGACAGAAACAGGGGGGAAATATTTTAGGGCCACTGATAATCATTCTCTATCGAAGATTTATAAGGAAATCGATCGCCTCGAAAAAACAAAAATTGAGATCAACAGCTACAAGCGCTATGCAGAGCTATTTTGGCCTTATGCGATGCTCGGATTGTTATTTCTTTTTGTAGAGGTGGCCTTGCGATTTACCTTGTTTCGGAGTCTCACACCCTAAGGGCAGCTTCAATAAGTAGGCGAATTGCCTTACCTTTGTGCAAATTTTTTTATGTCGACTCCCGCACAAATCGTAGCCCTTCTGCAAACAGACACTTTATCTCCCGCGCTAAAAAATATAGCCCAAAAAGTATTGCGAAACGAACGCATCACAGCCGACGAAGGCTTAACCTTATTTCAGGAAGGTGAAGTTGGCTTTTTAGGGAGTTTAGCCAATTATATTCGGGAAGAACGCTTCGGACACAAAACATTTTTTAATAGGAACTTTCATATCGAACCGACAAACGTATGTGTATTTAGTTGTGCCTTCTGCTCGTATTCTCGTTTATATAAAAATCGTGAAGAGGGGTGGGAACTGAGCACCGAACAGATGATGCATATCGTAAAAAAATATGATGGCATTCCGGTTACCGAGGTTCATATTGTAGGCGGTGTGCATCCAAAACTAGACTTAGATTTCTTTTGTGATTTGCTGCGTCAGATCAAAGCCCATCGTCCTGATTTACATATCAAAGGCTTTACCGCGGTTGAATTAGATTATATGTTTCGTAAGGCGAAATTGAGTCGACAAGAAGGTATGCAGAAATTAAAAGAAGCAGGCTTACAAAGTTTACCCGGTGGTGGCGCCGAAATTTTTGCCCCTGAAATCCGCAAACAAATTTGTGAAGATAAAGTAGATGGCGAAGGTTGGTTAGATATACACCGAACTGCCCATCAATTAGGTATGCATTCGAACGCTACCATGTTGTACGGACATATCGAGTCGTATGATGACCGCATCGATCATATGTTACAGCTACGGAATCTACAAGATGAAACCGGTGGATTTAATTGCTTTATCCCGCTTAAATTCCGTAACCAAGATAACGATATGCATACGATTGCCGAAAGCACCCTGATAGAAGATATGCGGTTATATTCGGTGGCCCGCATCTTTATGGATAATTTTGCTCACCTCAAGGCATATTGGCCGATGATGGGAAGAAATAATGCCCGCACCTTGTTACAATTTGGGGTTGATGATTTAGACGGAACAATAGACGACAGCACCAAAATTTATTCTATGGCCGGAAGTGAAGAACAAAACCCAGCCTTGAGCACTGAAGAAATTTGTGCCTTAATTTATCAAGCAGGGCGTGTGCCGGTTGAACGGGATACTCTCTATCATGAGATTGCTGTTTACCCAAACGAAGAGCAGGCAAACTAAGGGGAATCCTAGTCGATTCGTTTTATTTTCTATTACCTTTGGTAGCTTAGTACACGCAACCCTTTTTACGCATGCCCGTATTGCAAGACCTTACCATTGACGAAATTCAGCAGATTATTCAAGGGAGGTCGGCTTGGAAGGTAGTGCATAGTTTATTGGAGAAAGGACTGATCAGTGTATATGAAGATGTGCAAGATCAATATCAATCTAAAAAAGAGAAATTTGTCTTTTTAACCCCGGCTTACTCCTCAGCCTCTGCCCAGCAGTCATTATTTTCATCTTTAGAAAGAGCGCCCAAACAACTCGATATTTGGCTTAGCTTTTTACATCTGCAACAAACAGAGAAGCATGTTTTGCAAAGTGAGTTATTAAAACGATCGGCGGCCGGAAGTGCTACTTTGCAAGTGCTTTGTGAGAAAGGAATTTTTGAAATCCGGAAACTGGATGTAGACAGACTTCCCTTTGAAAGTACTCCGGATCGTGAACAAAATATTTTAAACCAAGGACAAGAAATTGCCTACCAAGAAATTCAACAAGCGTTTACCCAACATCAACCTGTACTCTTGCAGGGCATTACCGGTAGTGGTAAAACACATGTGTATTGTCAGCTCATAAGTGATTGTCTGGCGCAAGGCAAACAGGCCTTATACCTATTACCAGAAATCGCTTTAACCCCACAAATCATTCGTAGACTAAAATCTATTTTCGGCCCAAAGGTGGGGATGTATCACTCTCGCTTTAGTCATAATGAACGAGTTGAAGTGTGGCAAAAAACACTGAACCACGAATATGATGTCATTATCGGGGCTCGGTCGGCGCTTTTTTTACCCTTTCATGATTTAGGTTTAATTGTAGTTGATGAAGAGCATGATGGCTCTTACAAACAACAAGACCCAGCCCCACGGTATCAGGCCAGAGATTGTGCTCTTGTGTTGGCCGCACAAATGAAAGTGCCGATTATTTTGGGTAGCGCCACCCCTTCGATAGAAAGCTATACCAATGCCATACATAAAAAATATGCATTAGTACACTTACGCGAAAGGCATGGGAATGCAGGACTTCCCGAAGTGAACATTGTAGATACTAAAAAAGCCATGAAGGAAAAAACCTTACAAGGTATTTTCTCGAAACCTGTGATCAGTGCCATGCAGGAGGCTTTACAAAATAAAAAACAAATCATCCTCTTTCAGAATCGTCGGGGTTACGCGCCTTTTTCAGTATGTACAACCTGTGGCTGGGTACCCCATTGTAAAAACTGCGATGTATCCCTTACCTACCACAAGCATAGCGATCAATTGCATTGTCATTATTGCGGCGCCAAATCTCCCTATATTTCTATTTGTCAGGCTTGTGGTGGGAACCGTGTGATTGCCAAAAGTTTCGGCACCGAAAAAATAGAAGAAGATTGTAAAAAATTATTCCCTCATGCTCGTGTGCAACGTTTTGATTGGGATGCCATGCGTATTAAGAATAAATACAGCGAGATCATTCGTTTATTCGAAAAGCAACAAATTGATATTTTAGTCGGCACCCAAATGGTGGTTAAAGGATTAGATTTTGAGCATGTGAGTATGGTAGTGGTATTGAGTGCCGATAGTTTACTCTCCTACCCCGATTTTAGAGTTAACGAAAGGGGGTTTCAATTACTCGAACAAGTGTCGGGGAGGGCCGGAAGAAAAGACAAAGAAGGGAAAGTATATGTCCAATTATTTAAGGCCGATCATCCCGTTGTAGAAAAAGTAAAACACCACGATTTTAGCGGTTTTTATCAAGAAGAATTATTGCACCGATACACCTATCATTATCCGCCTTATGTACGCCTCATCAGAATTACCTTGAGGCATAGGACCGAAGACACGGTTTATCTGGCCGCAGAGCGATTGGCGGCAGCGTTAGCTGAGGTTGGCGGCATGGAAATTATAGGTCCGGCGCAACCCCCAATTGCTAGAGTACGCAATCAATTTTTACAAGAAATACTCATCAAAATTGAAAAAGACAGTCGGCATTTACAGGATCTGAAAACGCATATCCGGCAAATTATTCTTCGCTTAGGTACACAAAAAAACTTCACGCAGGTACAAGTAATTACCGATGTAGACCCCTAATATCTAGCCTGCAGCGAATAGTCTTGATAAGCAATTTCACACGAAATTATAATTTCAATCCCTTACTTTTACGCGTTCAAAAAAATCATCAGCATGAAGATTCCCTTTTTCGGTAAAGACGCGCAAGCTACAGATACTCCCAAGAAGAAAAAATCGGTAGCCCGCGAATGGTTAGATGCCGCCGTATTTGCCATTGTTGCCGCTACCCTTATACGAACCTTTTTTATCGAAGCGTATACCATCCCAACGCCATCCATGGAAAAGTCGTTGTTGGTGAACGATTATTTATTTGTAAGCAAAATGCATTACGGTGCCCGTTTACCGATGACACCCTTAGCCATCCCTTTTATCCATAATTCTATTCCCTTCATTAATATCAAGTCATACAGCGAAGCCATCAAGGCACCCTACAAACGCTTGTGGGGATTTTCGGAAGTGCAACGCTATGATGATGTTGTGTTTAACTTTCCTGAGGGAGATACCGTTATTGCTGAGATGCCCGAACAAGATTATTATTCATGGAAGTATATACAAGGAGAAGAATCGCTAAAACGTAATTATACCATACAATCTCGTCCCATAGACAAAACCGACAATTATATTAAGCGCTGCGTTGGTATTGCAGGAGATACGTTAGAAGTGAAAGCAGGTATTCTTTATGTCAACAATCGCCCAGCTACCCCCTTCAAACATTTACAACGGAGTTATCTGGTGCGTATGAAAAATACTATGGGCATTAATGATGAAACCCTTGATGATTTAGATGTTGAGATTGTAGAGAATATCAACAACAGTAATTTGTATTATATCTTCAATGGTAGCGATGAGAATATGCAAAAGGTAAAAGCATT
>JBEISB010000201.1:0-3629 GCA_040375635.1 Chitinophagaceae bacterium
AACCCAAGCAAGCGATTTTACTAAGTCCCTTTGGAATATCAATGTGCAATCCTTTCCGAATGAGGCCGAAGAAGGGTTTAGACATCTCGCTCCCTTAAAGGCAAAGCAAAATCAGCAGAAACTTGAAGGGATAAAAAATCAACCCTCAGTTATTGCGCCGAAAAAAAAGCGCGGTCTCGATCCTAGCATCGGCACCCATTTTAAAGGCAATGCACTCAACTCATTCACGCCTAATGATAATAGCATAGCCGTGTCTGACAGCGGTATTGTGATTAGTGTTATCAATGAAGGGATTGCCTATTATGATACAGCTGGTAATACTTTACTCGCGCAAATTAGTTGGAGCGATTTTGTAAATGACCCTACCCTCACGGAGGCCAAGTACGATCCTCGGGTGATTTATGATCCCAAGCATGATCGTTTTATTGTGGTGTTATTACACGGATATAGTTCAACAACCAGTAAGGTATTGGTGAGCTTTTCGAAAACCAATAATCCACTCGATGGTTGGAATCTCTACACGTTAAGCGGTAACCCTTATAACGATACAACATGGACCGATTATCCAACCATCGGCATCAATGAGGATGAACTTTTTGTGAATGGCAATCGATGGGGTAACGGCCCCAATTATAATTGGAAAGAAACCTATATCTACCAAATTAGATTATCGGAGGGATATGCAGCATTACCTCTCACTTTTGGATTATGGCATCAAATTTCAGCCCCCGATGGTAATGATTGCATTACCTTATACCCGGCTGGCAATGGGATGGGGTATGGACTTTCCCAGAAAATGTATTTCGTAGAAATGCTGCCCGACTCAGGATCTCATGTGTACTTGTTTACGTTAAACGGCTCACTAAGTTCAGCCACGCAAACTTTAATCGCATCACAATATAATATTCCCAATTACGTAGTTTGTGCTGATGCGTATGAAAAGGATATCAACACTGGCTTAATAGATTCGTTAAGCACTGGGGCCGCTTGGATTGCCAATGCCTTTTCGCTTGGACCCGTGATTCATTTTTGCTTTAGCGCCGATATCAGCGGAGGATGGTGCGGTGTTCACTATGGACGAATTTATCTCGACTCCAACAAGGCGGTGGTTAATGCCTATGGTATGGCAGGCACCGATGTTTGTTATCCGGCTATCGCTGCTTTTGGTTATGATAGCACCGATCATAGCGCCGTGATGGCTTTCGAACATGCGGACACTACAACCCTTCCCGAAACACAGGTGATTGCTTTGGATAAAAACGGAGATTGGAGCAATGCACAAGTGGTAAAAAGCGGTGATACTTCTGTCAATATTTTATTCTTACCCGATATCCCTTATCCTATGCCCGAGCGTTGGGGTGATTATACAGGCATTTGTCGAAAATACAATAGCACCATTCCCCAAGCTTGGATGGCCGCTGGCTATGGAGCGAATGCACTGCGTAAGAATTCGTATGGAACTTGGATAGCACAAATCACTAGCAACGAATCCCAACCCAATGAAGTACATGAGCAAGCTTATGATCATGCCGGAGGCGTTTACCCCAACCCAACAACCGATTTGTTTACCTTGTGGTTTCATAACGATAGCTATGGAAGGGTAAGTATTGATTTGTATGATATGCAGGGAAGGAAAGTCAAAAATTTGTTTGCCGATGATCTAGATGAAAGTGAAAATCATTTATCCTTTAATCAACTGATGCTTGTGCCCGGTAATTATTTACTCCGGATTACAAACAATGGAAAAGAGATACAAACGCATACCTTAAGTATTAGCAGTCGATAATTCGATTCGCTATAGGTTTCATTTTCTGAGAGAGGATTCTCCTTGGTATGATGATGAAATAAAAAATCGAGGCAGCAATGCTTACCTGAATAGGAGGTAGTTCTGCCGGGAATAACTTACTTTCGACCTCGAAACTATTCCGTCTTCATGTTACAGGATTCTCATGCACGTATTCATAATTATCTGCGCATTTCGCTTACCGATGCCTGTAATTTTCGTTGCTTGTATTGCATGCCCGAAGATCCTTCGTTTATGCCTTCGACGCGATTAATGACGGGGAATGAAATTGAGCAAATTGCTACTGAATTTGTGAAGCTAGGGGTAACAAAAATTCGACTAACCGGTGGTGAACCTTTGGTAAGAAAAGATGCGATTCAAATCATGAGTCGATTATCGAAACTGCCCGTAGAGCTTACGCTTACCTCAAATGGTATTTTGATAAACGAGTATATTCAAACCCTGCTAACGAGCGGAATTCGTTCGCTCAATATCAGTATCGATTCACTCAACCCTGCACGTTTTGCAGCCATTACCCGACGTGATGTTTTGCAGCAGGTATGGGATAATATCGAATTATTATTAGCGCATCAATTTCATGTT
Organism: Chitinophagaceae bacterium; assembly: GCA_040375635.1. Classification (GTDB taxonomy): domain Bacteria; phylum Bacteroidota; class Bacteroidia; order Chitinophagales; family Chitinophagaceae; genus OLB11. Next base: position 2,387 of record JBEISB010000201.1, read on the forward strand.
AAACTCAATGTAGTTGTCATGCGGGGCATCAATGATGATGAGATAAACGATTTTGTGGCACTCACCAAAGACCTGCCTTTGCATGTTCGCTTTATTGAGTTTATGCCCTTTGAGGGTAACCAATGGCAATCGAACCGAGTGATTACACAAACCGAAATCCTCGAATCTATACAAGCTCGATATAGTAGTTACAAATTACATGATGAGCTTCATGATACCGCGAAAAAATTTCAGGTGTATGGGTTTACCGGAACTTATGCTATCATTAGTACAATGTCGCAACCTTTTTGCAGCGGGTGTAATCGATTACGACTCACCGCAGATGGGAAAATGAAAAATTGTTTGTTTTCGCAGGGAGAGGCAGATCTATTAACAGCCTTACGCAGCGGACAAGATATTGTTCCCATCATCAAACAAAATATAAAAGAAAAAGCCAAAGAAACCGGAGGACAATTACTTGCTGATTTTACGCAGGTAGATGCTTCTTCGCTATACAACCGAAGTATGGTAAAAATTGGCGGCTAAAGAAATCTTGTATGTATAGTATGATAAGTGTTAGCGATGCATGGCAGAGGATAGAAGCAGAGATTTCTCCCCTTCGGAAAATAGAAATCGAATTACGTCATGCCTTAGGATATGTATTAGCCGAAGATCTCTTTGCTACGATCGATTCGCCACCCTTTGCACAATCGGCTATGGATGGATATGCCTTTCGGTTCGAAGATCTTCAAACACAAAACATCTTCCCGATTCAAGATCAGGTTCAGGCTGGGGATACTCGTTCTATATTTCTTCAACAAAAATATTGCATTCGAATTTTTACGGGTGCTCCCATTCCGCAAGGGGCCGATACGGTTATTATGCAAGAGCATACGAAGTCTGCATCGGAGGGTATATCGTTTTTGCCATTACCTATTGAGGCTGGAGCCAATGTTCGCTTAGAAGGATCACAAATCAAAAAAGATTCGCTCATCGGTCAACGAGGGCACCAACTCAATCCCGCTAGCATGGGATATTTTGCGGGATTTGGGTTCGAAAAAATTTGGGTGTTTGATAGGCCTCGGGTAGCTATCATTATTACCGGACAAGAATTGGTGAAGCCGGGTACCCTATTGCAACATGGACAAGTTTACGAGAGTAATTCTGTGATGTTAGAAGCCGCCTTGCAGGAAGGCGGATTCGAAATGCCAAGGATATATTATGCAGAAGATACACTCGAAGCTACCATCCAAGCCTTAGAAAC
>JBEISB010000047.1:0-12868 GCA_040375635.1 Chitinophagaceae bacterium
CGAGGTCGAGGTGATTAGTAGGCTCGTCGAGAATAATACAATTTTGGTTTTGCAGCATCATGCGACTAATCATACAACGCACCTTTTCGCCTCCGCTGAGTACCTTCGTTTTTTTATTGAGTTCGTCGCCATTGAACAACATTTTTCCGAAGAAGCCCCGTAAGAAATCTTCGTCGGCATCTTTAACTGTATCGGGAACAAACTGGCGCAGCCAATCCATCAAATTATAATCGCTCTCGAAGTACTTCTGGTTATTATTCGGCAGATAAGCTTTTGTAATGGTAGTGCCCCATTCGAAGCTACCTCCGTCGGCCTGCATCTCACCATTGATAATATCGAAGAAAGCATGAATGGCCATTTGATTTCGACTCAGGAATAAAACCTTATCTGTTTTGCCAATATCAAAACTCACGTCGGCAAACAATGAAGTGCCTTCGAGAGAGGCCGATAATTTCTCGACTTTAAGAATATCGTTCCCCACCTGACGATCGGGTTTAAAGATGATACCCGGATATTTACGATTACTAGGTTTGATATCTTCGATAACCAGTTTTTCGAGGGCCTTCTTACGCGAAGTGGCCTGTTTACTTTTACTGGCATTGGCGCTAAAGCGGGCGATGAAGTCGAGGAGATCTTTACGTTTCTCTTCCATTTTCTTGTTCTTATCGCTTTGTTGACGAGCGGCTAGCTGACTACTCTCGTACCAGAAAGTATAGTTACCGGTATAGATAGAAATTTTACTGCGGTCCACGTCGGCCACATGCGTACATACCGTGTCGAGAAAGTGACGATCGTGACTCACCACGATGGCTGTATTTTCGTAATCGGCTAAGAAGTTCTCGAGCCAGCGAATGGTTTCTACGTCCAAATCGTTGGTAGGCTCATCGAGGAGTAGGATATCGGGGTTGCCAAAGAGGGCCTGAGCTAATAAAACACGCACCCTTTCGGTACCCACTAAATCTTTCATCAGGGTTTGATGCAGTTCGTCGGTGATGCCTAAATTGGTAAGCAATTGAGCGGCATCGCTTTCGGCGGTATACCCACCCATTTCGCCAAATTCACCTTCGAGTTCGCCGGCACGGATACCATCGGCTTCCGAAAAATCTTCCTTCATGTATAAGGCATCTTTCTCTTGCTGCACATCCCAGAGGTGTTTATTGCCCATCAGCACGGTATGGAGGGCTGTAAACTCATTAAACTCAAAATGGTTTTGTTTGAGGATACTGAGTCGTTCGCCCGGCGTGATACTCACATTGCCTTTATTGGGTTCGATTTCGCCACTCAGGATTTTCAAAAAGGTACTCTTGCCGGCTCCATTGGCGCCAATAATCCCGTAGCAATTGCCCTTGGTAAAGTTTATACTTACCTCGTCGAAGAGGACTCTTTTTCCGTAGGATAAAGAAACATTATTAGTCGATAACATGATGTGCTGATATTACTTTTTTCGTTGAAAGTCCGCAAAGCTAAGGCATTCGGCAGAGATTTAGAAAACAAAAACCACTGCATCGATAGGTAGGATGGTAGTGGGGTATTGAGAAAATACGACTCCCTTTTTCTTCTTGGCATGAAAGAATAAACCAAGGTTCTCAGGATATCATACGCTGGGTCCTTGTGATTACAGTTTTTAACGAATCATCAAGGGGGCGATAGGATTATACAAAGAATGAAAACATATGATGTCGAGGGATTGAGTTGCAAGCGCTTCTGCTTTCATTTATGGGTTTCGGGTTGTACTTTCGTTGCTTAAGCCTACTATATGTCTACGATACAGGAACTACTTGAGTTTACCACTCCCACGCATTTTCAGGAGAGTCGTGATGAGCATTATGCGGATACCCAATTGGGACAGCATATCCAACGCATAACCCCAGAAACGGATATCAGTGCGCTAGACATCGTGTTATTAGGCTGTGGCGAAAGGAGAGGACAAAATAGTCAGCTAACCTATAGCGAGGGACCTGATGCGATTCGCGAAGAACTGTATCGCATGCACTATTGGCATCCTCACCTGCGCATTGGCGATATGGGGAATGTGATGCAAGGGGCAAGCCTGGCCGATACCCGGGCGGCCTTAAAAATGCAACTTAGAGAGATGATGAGTCTCGGAAAAAAAGTGGTGTTATTAGGAGGCTCGCACGATCTTACCCTACAGCAGTATGATGTATTTAAAGAGCGTGAAGAAATTATTGATTTTACCATCATTGATATGTTGGCCGACGTGGCCGAAGGCAATGGAAGCAGCTACGATGATTACTTGATGACGGCTCTCACGGCGAGTCCGAATTTTGTGCGTCATTTTAACCTCTTTGGCTTTCAGAGTTATTATGTAAACCCAAATCTCATAGAAACCCTTGATAAGCTTCGTTTTGATTGCGTTCGCGTAGGGATGGCCCGTGAAGAGATAGAGCAATTAGAGCCTGCCATTCGCGCCTCTCATTTATTGAGTATGGATATGAATGCCGTGCGATATAGTGATGCCCCCGCCAACCGGATGGCCTCGCCCAATGGTTTTTTTGGGGATGAAATGTGTCGGCTTACCCGTTTTGCCGGCATGAGCACCCAACTGCGTAGCTTTGGGATTTATGGATATATGCCCGAGCTCGATCAAAATAACCTAACGGCTAAGTTAATTGCCCAAATGCTCTGGTATTATATCGATGGGGTAAGCGTGGGTAAAAATGAGGCTTCGGTAGAAGACCTCGAACAATTTCTCGAATACCGGGTTGCCAATAGCGATTTAGAAGCTTTGTTTATTAAGAGCAAGCGCACCAATCGGTGGTGGATGCAGATGCCAGACGGGCACTTTATTCCTTGTGCCCATAAAGATTATTTAATAGCTGCCCATAACGATATCCCGGAACGCTGGCTGCGTGAGATGGAAAGAATTGTATAATGATTTCGTCGCTGCAAGACCTTGCATTTTTACAACAATGCCGATGCGTCAAAAGCCAAACTCGAAAATGAGGAGAAGCAAGTTTACTTTACAGAATCTAGTTGCCATTCTCTGTGCGGTATAACTCGGTTCGAAAATTGCTATCTCTCACTCTTCGAAGGCTTTGCCTTCGCAAGTGGTATGTTCTTCGCAGGCTTTGCCTGTGCGGATAATTATGTAATTAGTTTATGTTTTTAGGTACCTTTACGGACAAGTATTTGCCGATGCGTCAAAAGCCAAACTCCGAAATGAGGAGAAGCAAGTTTGCTTTACAGAATCTAGTTGCCATTCTCTGTGCGGCATAACTCGGTTCGAAAATTGCTATCTGCCGTCGGAATCCTTACCTTTGGCGCATGCGTAATATCAAAATCATAGAAGTAAAATCGGAGATTGGTGCCGGTACCCGTGGAGCGAGTTTGGGGGTTGATGCCCTGAAAATTGCTGCCCTCGATTTTATGAGCAATTTTTTTGTCAACTTCCCGAGTGATGTCGTAGAAACCGAAAACAACTTGTTGTATGAGCCCATTGAGAGTCCGTATGCCAAACGAATTCGGGGGGTAAAAACCATGTACGAGCGGGTGGCCAAAGCCGTAGAGAACAATTTAAAATCGGGCTTATTTCCCTTGGTATTAGCAGGCGACCATAGCAGTGCTGGCGGTACTATTGCCGGTATTAAAATGGCCAAGCCGAAAAGTCGTTTAGGGGTTATTTGGGTAGATGCGCATGCCGATGTACATACCCCGTATACAACACCTAGCGGCAATATGCACGGTATGCCTTTGGCGGTTTCCTTGGGCGAGGATAATCTCGATTGTCAGGTGCACAATCCGGATGATGCAACCGTAAAAGTGTGGAACGAACTCAAAAACCTCGGCAAGATTTGTCCGAAGATATTACCCGAAGATTTGGTATACATTGCCTTACGGGATACAGAGAAAGAAGAAGATTATATTTTAAAGAAGTTAGGCGTAAAAATTATTCCGGTTTCGGAAGTGCGCAAAAAAGGAGTAGAGCAAACCGTTCGACAAGCCTTGTTGAGTTTAAAGCAATGTGATGATATTTATGTGTCTTTTGATGTAGATAGTTTAGACAGCAGTATCTCGCGCGGAACCGGAACCCCCGTGCCGAATGGATTAAAAGAGCGTGAGGCCGAAGATTTATTAGCCAGCTTGATGCAAAACCATAAGATCTGTTGTTTTGAAATTACCGAAGTGAACCCCACCCTCGATAAAGAAAACCTGATGGCCGAAATTGCCTTCAACGTATTGCAACGCAGTGTCAATATTTTATTGATGAATTAGCGAAAGCAACAGAGGCAGAATGAGCAAGAAGTATGCTCATCTCATGAGTTTCTCTTTTTTGATACCAGCGTACTACCTCTATGCATCGGAGTTGTGTCACTCACTGCAACAGTTGATACACGCATGAGCATGACCGAAACAGAAATACTCACAGCCATTCGTAATCTCGCCCATGTGTAAGGATGAGCGAAAACCCTAGCCCGGATTGTAGCGTAAAGCCCACACGAGCCGGTAGGCGAGGAGGACTTGCAGCGAAAAGCCGGAACAGCTTCACGAACATCACAAATTGATTGTCGGCCTCAACAAAACCTATACATTTGCAGCGACGTTCACAATATGGCAGAAGAATTTGTAACCAATACCCCCGGCGCGCATAAAAATCATGTAAACGAGATGTACCAAAACTGGTTTCTCGATTATGCGAGCTATGTAATTTTAGAACGTGCCGTTCCGCTGGGCATAGACGGACTAAAACCCGTGCAACGACGCATATTACACGCCCTGAAAGAAATGGACGACGGACGATTTAATAAGGTGGCGAATGTAATAGGACAAACCATGCAATACCACCCGCATGGTGATGCCAGTATTGCGGATGCGATTGTAAACATTGGACAAAAAGAATTATTACTCGATACCCAAGGAAACTGGGGCGATTTTAGAACTGGCGATAATGCTGCCGCCCCGCGTTATATCGAAACCCGTCTTTCTAAATTTGCGCTCGACGTAGCCTTTAATGCTAAAATCACCGAGTGGCAACTCAGCTACGATGGCCGAAAAAACGAACCTGTGGCCCTGCCCATGAAGTTTCCGATGTTGTTAGCTTCGGGTGCTGAGGGAATTGCCGTGGGCTTATCGACTAAAATATTACCGCATAATTTTTGCGAACTCATAGATGCCTCTATCAAATATCTCAAAGGCAAAAAGTTTGAATTGTATCCCGACTTTATGACCGAGGGTATGATTGATATTACCAACTATAACGATGGAAAACGGGGAGGGAAAGTGCGCGTGCGTTCGCATATCGAGAAAGTCGACAATAAATCGATACTCATCAAAGATGTGCCCTATGGTGTTACCGTTCCGCAATTGATTGAAAGCATTGTGAAGGCGAATGATAGCGGAAAAATAAAAATCAAAAAGGTAACCGATGCCACCGCTGCCCAAGTAGAAATAGAAGTGCAGTTGGCTACCGGAGTAACCGCCGACCAAACGATAGATGCCTTATATGCCTTTACCCATTGTGAGGTGTCGATATCGCCAAATATCTGTGTGATTATTGATGATAAACCTCGATTTATTTCGGCCTCCGAATTATTAAAAACATCTACCGAAAGCACACGCGATTTACTGCGCTTAGAATTAGCATTAAAACTTCGCGAACTCGAAGACAGCTGGCATTATTCGTCGCTCGAAAAAATCTTTATCGAAAAAAGAATTTACCGCGATATCGAAGAAGAAGAAACGTGGGAAGGGGTTTTGCAAGCCATCGACAAAGGATTGAAGCCTTATAAAAAATTATTTCGCCGAGAGATAACCCAAGAAGATATTGTAAAACTTACCGAAATAAAAATCAAACGCATTTCGAAGTTTGATGCGTTTAAAGCCGACGAACATATACGCGGTCTTGAGCAAAGCATAGAAGATACCCAACATCATTTGGCGAACCTCACCGACTTTGCGATTGCCTACTACGAAACTTTGCTGAAGAAATATGGCAAAGGCCGTGAACGTAAGACAGAGATCCGCGTTTTTGATACCATACAGGTGAGTGAAATTGCGATTGCGAATACCAAACTCTATATCAACCGTGCCGAAGGATTTATTGGTACTGGCTTAAAGAAAGATGAGTTTATGGTAGAATGCTCGGATGTAGATCAAATCATTGCCTTTACTCGCGAAGGGAAAATGAAGGTATGTAAAGTGGCCGATAAAGTATTTATTGGCAAGGAAATTATACATGCCGAAATCTTTAAAAAGAACGACGAACGTACCACCTATAATATGATGTATGTAGATGGGAAAACGGGTGTATCGTATGCGAAGCGATTTAATGTTACCGGCGTTACGCGCGATAAAGAATACGATTTAACCAAAGGCTCGCCCAAAAGTAAAGTACTTTATTTTACATCGAATGCCAATGGAGAAAGCGAAATTGTAACCATATCGCTTACGGCTGCTTGTAAGGCCAAAATCAAAACCTTTACTTTCGATTTTGAGGAGATTGCCATAAAGGGACGCAGTAGCATGGGAAATCAGGTAACAAAATATCCGGTAAAGGGAATTAAGTTGAAACAAAAAGGAACCTCAAGTTTAGGGGGTAGAAAGTTTTGGTACGATGATGTGGTGGGTCGATTAAATACCGAAGAGAAAGGAATGTATTTGGGTAGCTTTAACGACGAGGATCGCATTCTTACTGTCTATAACGATGGCACTTACGTTTTACATACTACCGAATTATCGACACGCTTTGATGCCGATAAAGTGGTAGCCATTGAGAAGTTTAAACCCCAGGCAATCTTGAGTGCTGTGTATTATGATGATGATAAGAAACAGTTTACTGTAAAACGGTTTAAAATCGAAACGCTAACCCTTAATACGCGCTTTCAATTTATTAAAGAAGGAAATGGGAATTATTTAGAATGGATTAGCAGTGTGCCTTCGCCGATGATTAAACTAAAGACGGGTAAGAAAAAATATTTACCCAGCGAACAAATTCTCAACCTCGAAGAAGTGGTGGATGTAATGGGTTGGAAGGCGATGGGTAGCAAACTCTGTGATAAAGATTTATTAGAGATTAGCTTGCTGAACGAACAATCGGAAGAAGAAAATTTGCAAGGCGATTTGTTTGCTTAATGCAAGGATGCGCAGTTTGTATGCTCGTAATAGATAAAATCTTTGTTTAGATGCTATGGTATGATTTACGTCTGTTGCTGAAGTTCGTCCTTGTGCATGATCCACTGTGGAGAGAAACTAGAATGGAAACAAACAAGGCCAATGCAAACACTTATCTTTGTTGGCAGACTGATATCGTTACATGAACTATACGCTTAAAAAATCACTGGGTCAACATTTTTTGCACGACGAAACCGTTTGTCAGCAAATTGTCGATTCTCTGCCTGCCGGTGTGCAGCAATTACTCGAGATTGGTCCAGGTGCCGGAGCCATTAGTAAATACCTAATGACCTTGCCCATTGCGGCTTATCGTTGTATTGAACTCGATAAAGAAAAGGTCGACTACTTAGAAAAAACCTACCCGCAATTACAAGGTAAAATAGAGCACGACGATTTTTTACAAGCCGAGTTGCCCTTTGAAAATCATTTTTATGTGATTGGCAACTTCCCCTATAATATCTCTACGCAAATTGTGTTTCGCATTATCGACTGGCGTGAGCAGGTAGATGGGGTGGTGGGCATGTTTCAGAAAGAGGTAGCCCAACGCATTGCTGCGCCTCATGGTAACAAAGAGTATGGCATTATGAGTGTAATTACGCAGGCCTATTACGATCTCGAATATTTATTTGATGTAGCACCCACCAGCTTCACACCGCCGCCTAAAGTGGTATCGGGGGTAATTCGGATGACCCGCAAACCGGGTGTTGAGCCCGTTCAGGATTATAAAAAGTTTAAAACATTTGTCAAGGCGGCCTTTAACCAGCGTCGCAAAACATTACGCAATGGACTAAAGTCGATATTAGCCCCTGAGAAATTACAATCCCAAATTTTTTCGAAGCGTGCCGAACAATTGTCGGTGAATGATTTTATTGAACTGTACAGAAATCTTTACGAAACAGCATGAGTAGACTTATTTTGCTTGCTGCCCCTATTTCAAATGCCTTTAAACATTGGTTGCTCGATAAGGATTTTACCTTCGTAAACTACGAAGAAGAATGGAGACAATACCAGTCGCAATTTGTGGGTATTATCACTTCTAATAAACTTACGCTCGATCAACAAACGATAACTCCATTTTCTGCTTTGCAGTGGATTGCTCGTTTGGGTTCGGGCATGGAAATTATCGATACCGATTATTGCAGGCAACATAACATTGCGTGTTTCTCATCGCCTGCAGGCATTGCGAATGCTGTTGCAGAGCATGCTATGGGTATGTTATTGAGCGTATTGCATCGAATTCACTCATCGGCTAATGAGGTGGCGAATGCACTATGGATACGCGAACCGAATAGAGGTATAGAACTCGAAAATTTATGTGTTGGCATTATCGGTTACGGTCATACAGGCACGGCCATGGTGCAAAAACTGAGTGCCTTTACGCAAAATATTTTGGTGTACGATAAGTATAAAGAAAATATCCCTTACGCTGCAACGTTGTCAAACATTCAGCAAGAGGCCGATATCATTTCGTTTCATGTGCCGCTCACATCCGAAACCAAACATTATTACAACGAGGCTTTTGCTGACGCGATGCAGAAACCTCATTATCTTATCAATACGTCGAGAGGGGCTGTGGTAGATACGCAAGTGATATTATCCGGACTTCAAGCGGGAAAAATAAAAGGTGCCTGCCTGGATGTGCTCGAAGAAGAAAAATCGATACAAACCGTTATGCAGTCTTCTGATAATATCATTCAACAACTCTTAGCCTATCCGGTCATCATAACGCCTCATATTGCAGGATACTCGCATAATGCCATCGAAAAAATGAGTTTGGAGTTACAAAGACAATTAGAATTTATTGTAGGCGATTCGTAATATACTTTACAAATTGTACTTTCGTTACATGAGCGAAGCAATACCTCTTACCCTGCAACTATGTAACCGGCCCTATCGAATTAAAGTCGATCCGGAAAAAGAATCGATGATTCGAAAAATCGGTCAGGATATCAATCAAAAAACCGCGGAACTGAAGGCGCAGTTTCCGGGTCGTGATGAACAAGATTATATGGCCATGACCTTACTCTCGTATATCACTGCCTTGCAACAAGCACCGGTTTCTGTAAGCACCGACGATACAGAACTAGTAGCCACATTACAAACCTTGCATACGCTTTTAGACGAATGACGAACGCCGAAATTTCAGATGTATTCTCTCTGTTATCTAAGCTCATGGATATCCATGGGGAGAATAGTTTTAAAACAAAATCGTATGCCAATACAGCCTTTCAAATAGACCGTCTGCCGGTTCAGTTAAGCGAAATCGATCGTGATGAAATTGCTGGGCAGAAAGGTATTGGCGAAAGCACGGCTACCAAGGTTATCGAACTACTCGATACTGGTACCTTGCAAGTCTTGCAGCAATTGCTAGATAAAACGCCCTCAGGTATTTTAGAGTTGATGAAAATTAAGGGCATAGGTCCTAAAAAAATAGCTACGATTTGGCGCGAGTTGGGTATCGAATCGCCTGGCGAATTGCTGTATGCCTGCGAAGAAAATCGTTTAGTGAACTATAAAGGATTTGGTGAAAAAACACAATCGAGTATTGAAGAAGCGATTCGGTATTATCTCAGCAATCAGGGTAGTTTTTTGTACGCCCAAATCGAACCCATTGCCTGGAAACTTTTATCGGCTTTACAAGTTTGGTTTGATAATGATGATATCTGTATTTCTGGTTCTTTTCTTCGACAACTCGATACAATCGATCAACTCGATTATGTAATACCGTATCCGATTGCCGACATAAAAAATGTACTTCGTAAACAAGAAGGTTTTGCTTGTAGTGCCGAAGATGCCGACTCTATTTTTTATACATATCAACAACATCTACAAATACAGTTGCATAGTTGCACGCCTGAGTCGTTGGTGCAGACCGCCTTTTTGGTTTCGTGTAGTACCGAATATCGCGAAGCCTTTTTACAACAGTATCCGGATATTTTAGAAGCTGGCAGCGAAGAAGAAATTTACGAAAATCAAGATCTGCCTTATGTGCCGTCTTGCTTACGCGAAGAGCAATCGCAGGTGGGCATGATGGATGTTCCGAATCTTATTGATGTAAAAGACATACGCGGTATCATTCATAATCATAGTACTTGGAGTGATGGTAAATACAGTATCGAAGAAATGGCAAAGGCCTGCATCGAGAAAGGATATGAGTACTTGGTGATGAGCGATCATTCGGTGAGTTCGTTTTATGCGAATGGGTTAAGTGTTGAACGGATTCGATTGCAGCATGAAGAGATTGATCGCCTCAACGAAAAATTAGCGCCCTTCACCATTTTTAAAAGTATTGAATGTGATATTTTGGGTGATGGGAGTCTCGATTACCGTGATGAGGTGTTAGCTACTTTCGATTTGGTGATTTGTTCGGTACACCAAAACCTAAAAATGACGGAAGAAAAAGCCATGCAGCGTTTATTGGGCGCTGTCACGCATCCTGCTACCCGAATACTAGGTCACCCGAGTGGACGATTATTGTTAAGTCGTAAAGCCTATCCGGTTGATTATAAAACCCTGATTGATGCTTGTAAAGCGCATGATGTGGTTATAGAAATTAATGCCAATCCACGCCGATTAGATATTGATTGGCGCTGGATTCATTACGCTATACAGCAAGGGGTGATGTTATCGATCAATCCGGATGCGCATAGCATAGAAGGTATCGATGATATTCGGTATGGGGTATTATCGGCTCAAAAAGGTGGACTCACTGCGGCGGCTAATTTGAGTTCACATTCATTAGCCGACTTTAAACAATTTCTACAACAGAAACCTTTCGCTATTCGATAGTGAGTGTTTTACTCTCGTTATTTCCTGACACAAAAGGATAATACATCAACGAACATTTTGCTGCCGGTACTGTAAACCTGCCCGTAAAATACGGTTGCATATTGAATTGGAAACTTTGTTGTCCGGCATAGAGTTTCGAAAAGAATACCACAATTTTTTGCGCATGATATTCAACAACTGCACCGGGTAGTTGAGGTTTATCAACAACCCTTAAACCTGCTGGTATCGGTATCTCCAGCATCACTTGCTCGTGGGTACGGAAAGCATCGAGGCTAACCACCATCTCGCAAGGGATACCGGCTTTGAGTTTATCGCTGCTTTGATTTTTTTGCACAAAACGGGTTTGCACTTTATAAACCGTATCTACGCTTGTGGGTTTATAGGTTACTTTCTTTTCGGCACTTTGCACAAACACATCACCACCGGTATGTGTAAAGGTGTACTTCATACCCGTAATCGGTAAGCGATACGGAAATTGATGAATCCGTAAGGTGTCGTTTACTTTAACTTCGGCTTGTATGGTTTTTCCACCGGTGTTTTGGGTTGTGCTGCTAAGGGCTTCTATCATACAGGCTTTCGCATAGGTGTTGGTATTTTGTTCGAGCTGTCCGTTGCGCAGTTTATCTCTAAACATCTCTACCCACTGATTCCCTATACTGGTATTCGCAAATAATTGGTAAGCTGTAAAAATGCTGGCTCTTGGGTCATAAAAGAAATTCTCACAATACGGTTCGGCCGATTGTTTGTTAAGTTGCAAGTACAAAGCGTATAAATCAGCATTCTGCACAGTATCCCCCAACATAGCTTGAATTTTTACATAATACATTTGATCGGTGCTGCGTAATTCTTCTCGTTTCATTTTTCGAAAATCAGAAATCATAAATTCTTCAGTGGCACCACTGCGCAGCAATAAACTGAGTGCGTACAATTTGTCGCTATTGCTCATCGAATTATAATTGGCTTTTACCAAGTATTGGGCGCTACTCCAGTTGCTGTTCACATATCCCGATTGGTTAGCCAGAAATAATACGTCCATCGCATAGAGGGTCATACGCCAGTTCGATACATCTCGTTTCCACCAACCCCAACTTCCATCTGCGTTTTGATAATTGGCTAATCGGTTTATGAGTGCATAGATAGATTTGTTTAACGGCTCATTGATATTGAGCGATCTGTTGATTCTTACTTTCACTAGTAAGGCACGGAGTTTAGAAGCACATTGTTCGGTACAGGCATACTCATACTGATTGAGTTGATCGATTTCACTACGTATTTTTTCGTATAGGGTATTATTGAAGATGAGATAGCCTTGCACATCTTTAGCAAACGATAAAGAATAAGTGCTATCGGCATCCATTTGTAATTGTTGATTTTGATAGGTAGTAAGCGCAGGACTATACACTTGAATTTTACGGGCTTCGGCATCTTTATATTTTTCGCCATACTGAAGTCCGGCTTCCCAATACAAAGTATCCTTTTCTCCAGCTACCATTTTTACCGAATCGGTTTCCTCTCCATGGAGGCTTAGATTCTTTTGTAACAACATACTATCGTTCACTCGAATATGCACTTGAATTTCTTTTTTTCCTTCGGTGAGATTACTGAATGTGGCACGGCCAAATACATAATCATGGCTATATAAGAAGGAAGGCACAATGCTTTGTGTTTGTAAAGGTTTGAAAACACGCGTCTCTATCGAGTCGATACCATGCATACGATGTTTACCCATGGCCAATAAAGTCGATTTCCAGGTGGTGATATTATCGGGCAAAGTAATCGTAAAAAATACTTTACCTTTTTTGTTGGTAACAAAATTCGGTTTCCAATAGCCAACATCACTAAAACGATTTCGCACTGATGGTAAATTTTGACTTTGATTTACTTGCTCTATCATTTCATCTCCAACATAGGGTCGAGGGGCCACGGGGGCAAATTCTAGATTATCAGAAAC
>JBEISB010000052.1:0-11885 GCA_040375635.1 Chitinophagaceae bacterium
AGCCGTGATCGAGCATCTGCACTTCGATGCCGCGGAGAAATGGCACGCCCGGCGCATTGATCGACGAGCCCCACGCGAAAAAGCCCGAGTTGCCGCTTCGCTGGAGGCGAATCTATGGGGTCAGCCTTCTGCGCTTATGATGCCCATTTGCGACGCTCCGTTCATCGGCAAAGTCTATAGGCATCAGTCCGCTAAATAATCTTCTAATTCTCGAAAGGCTTTATGGGCAGTGCGTTCTAGTTCGAGAGAAAGATTTTTGATATCGGTAATCTCCGCTTGGCGTGCTGCCATCTGTTCGATTTCATAGGCATGCGACACTTCTTCTTTGATGCCAATATATTTTAGTTGGCTCTTCAACGAATGGGCGGCAATACGCATGGCATCATAATCGTGTTGCGCTATGCCTGTCATGAGTTGTTGTAACAGTTTCGGCGAGTTGTCGAGAAAGATACGGATATATTTTTCTTGTTTGCTTTTTTCGTGTCCCGCAAAGGAAATCAAAAATCGAAAGTCGGTTACTCGTTCATCACGGACTTCGCTAGGGGTAAAATCGGCCGAGGTAATTGTATGCGTCGGCTCTTCTTCATGAGGTGCTGCTTTGCTTACGGGTACACTGCGTTTGGCAATCGTGGTCTTATCAAGGTGCGCTAAAATGCGACCGATTAATTCTGATTTGCGAAACGGTTTCGGTACATGATCATTCATGCCAATGGATAGGTAATGCTCAATATCTTCGCGCATCACATTGGCGGTCATGGCGAGTATTTTTATGTCACGCTTTTCTTCACTCAGTTCTTTTCTGATTTTTTTTGTGGCTTCCATGCCATTCATTTCGGGCATCTGAATATCCATCAACACAATATCAAACGCATCTGTCTTTATTTTTTCGATGGCTTTGATTCCGGTATTAGCCGTTTCTACTTGCATTTGAGGTGCCAGGGTATGCAAGGTATCGAGGGCTAAAATTCGATTGAACTCATTATCATCAACCAGCAATAATTTGGTTTTGTTGAGTATGTCAATATCCTCGGGCGCATACTCATTGTTTTCGCTTTCGGTTTCTGTCATTTCATCGGCCAAGCGAAAAGGTAGGGTAAAGGTAAAGACAGTCCCTTCGTTGAGTTTGCTCTTGACTTCGATATTGCCATCCATTAATTCTACCAATTGTTTGGAGATGGTCAGCCCGAGTCCTGTACCCCCAAATTTGCGAGCTACATCGGTTCCGGCTTGGGTAAAGCTTTCAAAAATTCGACTCACATATTCTTCCGAAATCCCTATGCCTGTATCTATCACGTCAAACGCTAAGCGAATATTTTGTTCTTGGCGATCGAGGATACGGCAATCGATACGCACATAACCCTGTTCGGTAAATTTAACGGCATTGCCAGCCAAGTTCATCAATACCTGACTCAGTCGGGTGGGGTCGCCCAATAAGGCATCGGGCAAGTCTTCTTCAACAACAAAGCGTATCGAGATTCCTTTTTCTTCTGCCTTAAACAGCAAAAGGGTAACTACATTTTTTAATACACTTCTTAAGGAGAAGGGAATATTTTCTATGGTGATTTTTCCCGCTTCAATTTTAGAGAAGTCGAGAATGTCGTTGATGATTACCAATAAATTATCTGCACTTTGGGTAATCGCATGCAGGTATTTGAGTTGGTCTTGTCGCGGTTCTTTTTCAAGTAAGAGTCTTGTCATACCCACAATGGCATTCATGGGTGTACGAATCTCATGACTCATATTCGCAATAAACTCTTGCTTTAATCGGGCCGATTGTTCGGCAACTTCTTTTTCCTTGACAGCAAATTCGATTTCATGTCGGGTTTGTAAACTGCGGAGTTTGTTGATGGTGTTTTGTTGAAAGATTTCTTCTTTCAAGTTTTCAAATCGCTTCAGACTGGCATACGCCTTCGGGATATCGCCTAGTTTTTCATACACAGTGGCATAGAGTTCATGCATGCTCATGATATCGTGCTTGCGCGAGAGTTCCGTAGCAATCGAAAAGGCATTGTCGAGATGCTTGAGCGCCGGTTCGTATTGACCTTCATCAATCAATACTCTCGACATATAAAACTCCGAAATAATTTGTCCTTCAATGTTCGACAAGGCTTCAGATTGCTCAAAGGCCTGTTTGAGGTAATAACGAGCCCGATCGTATTTTTTTAATTTAAAATACACCTTACCAATCCCACTATTTGCCATCATGTGACCAACAGCATTGGGTTCGGTTAATTGCAAACTATTTTTGAAATTAATGAGGGCATTATCGAAATCTTCTTTCTTAAAATAAATATTCCCCAGGGTATGATACACGCCGATGAGTCGGGCCCTATCATCATACTTTTTAAAGATCTCTAAACATCGTTTCGCATATTCGAGGGCATTGTCGTAATCGTATAAATCGAAATGAATATTCGAAATATTAATCAAGATGGCCGATTGCGATAATTCATCGTGCAGCTCTTCGTTTATCTCCAAGGCCCACTGATAATATTTAGAGGCATTCGATAAGTCGCCTAGGTCGCGGTAAATGTTTCCGTAATTATTGTAAATTCTCGCTTTGAGCGAATCGAACTTTAGCTCTTTGGCTATGGCTAGCGATTCTTTTAAAATATCGAGACCATTATTGTATTCGCCCTTCATCCAATAGCATGAACCTTTCAGGTTGAGGCCTCGCCCTAAGCCTTCATCGTATTTTATTTTTATCGAACGATGAATGACTTCATCCGATAAGCGCACGGCTTCTTCGATATCATACGAGCGAACTTCTTTCACGATTTCGATAAGACAATTAATCTTCTCTTTTTCGTCGTGAAGGTGTTTGTAGGTTTCGGTAAGTTGTAGGTATTTCTCTGTGGCCATAGCGAAGAATTGACACGACAAAGGTAGACTGAAAGGCTTGTATTTTTTAAGGGACTCAAGCTTTCCGACAAATCAGTAATCTTTTTTTATGGTTTGGGGTGGTTGTCGCAAAAACATAATACTCTCCCCCGTCTTTCAGTCCTAATTTTTTTTGCAAGTCCGCTGCGGAGCCCGGAAAATTGCGTAGCGTCAAATTGGCTTGTCGTTTTGGTAGGCATGCTTGTAGCTGTTTTTTGTCGACAGGGATATTGTCTATGATGACAAAACTGCGCCCCGGAAAGGAGGCGACTTTTTCTGTGGAGGTGTACAGATGACTATTTACCTCGAGTTTGGTAATGCCATACGTAGAACATAGCAATCGAAAACATCCTGCTTTCATGAGGGCAGGGGCGGGCTCGTATAAATAGGTGGCGGGTTCGCTATAGCTGGGCGTGGCCAGTTTTTCTTCGGGTAAAAAATAGCGAAACAACACGGGTTCTTTGTTGGCGACCTCAGCGGCAATTATCTCCACCTCGCCTTCAAATCCTTTTTCTAACACAAACAAAAGCTCTTTACACTCTTGTTGCCATGCCACAATATGGACTTCCTTAACGCCCGATAATTGTTGTAGGGCTTGCTGTATATCTAGCAATGGAGCTGTTTTGAGCATAATTCGCTCACTATGCATAAACAGTGTAGGCAATAAGGCGGGGATATTGGGTTCGCAATCGGACAATAAAACGACACGTCCTTTGCTGGCTGTTCTTCGCGAAGGATCGATATAGAGTAAATCACATGGGCCCTCCCAATGTTCTAAAAAGCTCGATGCGGTAGATCCTGCAGCCCATTGCACATTGTGTTGTTGCAGACAAAAGAAATTGTGGGCCGCGATATTCACCAAAGTCTTATCAGGTTCTATCAGTAGGCCTTGCGTAAATTTTTGGGCCATAAAATACGCATCCACACCCAGACCTGCACTTAGGTCAACAAAGGTATGGCCATGGCATAAACTCGCCTTGTAGCGGGCTGTAGCTTCTGATGAACATTGCTCGAGATTGACTAAAGGAGGAAAAAGGGTATTGTCGAGGGCACACAGAAAGGGGAGTTTCTCTTTCATTTTTTGTCGGGCCATCCACTGATGAATGAGGGGTTGAGCCTGCTGCTTTTCGAATTGATTGGCCAGTCGAAAAATGCTGTCTTTGTCGGCATCGCGCAACACATGAAGTTGTTGTCGGGCTTCGTTAGATAAAGCCAAGGTAGGATCAAATGCTGCGTTTTGCCAATGAATCATTGAGGTAAAAGTAAGCCAAAACCCGATGTGCGGGTATAGGGGGAGATGAAAGTGCACTATCGTAGGGCCTTAGAGACAGGTATTGGGTTCGGGAAAATGTTTGTTAAATGATTTCGGACTGCTAACCATACTATATCATTTGTATGTAAATTGCGGCCTTTATGAATAAAATCTCCATTGCCTGTTTGCTTGGCTTCCTATTGTGTATCGGAGGACTGCAAACTGGTTTTTCTCAGTCCGAAAATCTCGATAAGGTAATCGCTATTGTGGGCGAAAAAATCATACTCCGTTCGGAAATTGAGAATGCGTTGTTAGAGTATCAACAAGAAAATCCAACGGCAGGCGACTCCATGCGCTGTCAGCTTTTAGAAAATGCACTGAGTCAAAAGATGCTTACAGAACAAGCCGATCGGGATAGCGTATTGGTTAGTGATGATGAATTAGAGGCAGCACTCGATAATCGGATTCGTTATTTTGTGAGTCAGTATGGCTCCGAAGAAAAATTAGAAGAAGTTGCGGGGAAAACGATTTATCAATTGAAGGATGATTATCGCCCAACCTTTCGTGAGCAGTTGCAGTTTCAAAAGATGCAGCAACAAATCATGAGCAGCGTTAAAATTACTCCGCAAGAGGTGAGGGCTTTTTACAATAAAATACCTGTAGACAGCTTGCCATTTTACCCATCATCGGTAGAGGTAGGACAAATTGTGGTGAAGCCGGATGTCAATAAAGAAGTAGAAGATACCGCTCGTCAGAAACTCGAAAATATCCGCAAGGAGATTCTCAGCGGTAAGTCGGCCTTTGAGATTATGGCTGGTGTGTACAGTGATGATCCTGGAAGTCGCGATAATGGAGGCGATTTAGGGATTATGGGCCGCGATGACCTAGTGCCTGAATTTGCAGCTGCTGCTTTTAAACTTCAAAATGGAGAAATCTCTCCCGTTGTTAAAACCTCCTTTGGATTTCACATTGTGCAAATGATGAATCGTCAGGGAGAAAAAGCAAAGTTGCGTCACATCTTGGTGAAGCCTATGATTACCGATGATATGGTGAAGTTGGCACTGAAACGGGCAGATAGTATTCGTGCGGAATTGGTGTCGGGGAAAATATTATTTTCGACGGCGGTAGGGAAATACTCCAACGACGAAACTTCAAAAATGACTGGCGGAATGATGACCAATCCGCAAACCGGCAGTACGGCATTATTAGCCGAAGATCTTGACCCTGCCGTGGCATTAGCCATCAACGATATGAAGATTGGTGAGTACTCACAACCGATAGAGTATAGTGATCCACGTAGCGGCGATAAATTGGTGCGTGTACTATATCTACGCAGTCGCACAGAACCCCATAAGGCTAATTTGAAAGATGATTATCATAAAATTATGCAGGTGGCCTTCTCCGAAAAACAAAACAATTTTCTAGTAGGATGGCTCGAAGAACATATGTCTTCTTTTTATCTGATGGTAGATAAAGACTACAGCGATTGTCCAAGTATTCAAAAGTGGCTGCGTGCTGCCGAAAAAATAAAAGCCGAACAAACAGAAACCGAATTCAAAACAAAATAACACGATACCCTAATATGTACAGCTCAGATGTGGAAGCCGCGAAAGCGTTGCAAAAAAAATATAGCGATTTAAAAGATGCCATTGGACAAGTTATTGTCGGCCAGCATGAAGTCGTTGATGGCGTTATTATTTCTATTTTATGTAATGGACATAGCTTGTTGGTAGGCGTTCCTGGATTGGCGAAAACCTTATTGGTAAACACCATTGCGCGGGCTTTAGATCTCGACTTCAAGCGTATCCAGTTTACGCCCGATTTGATGCCGAGTGATATTACAGGTGCGGAAATCCTCGACGAGCACCGCAACTTTAAATTCATTAAAGGACCTTTATTTTCGAATATCATATTAGCGGATGAAATTAATCGTACGCCTCCTAAAACACAGGCTGCCTTGCTAGAGGCGATGCAGGAGCGTACGGTTACGATTAGCGGACAAGAACATAAACTTCCGGCGCCCTTTTTTGTTTTGGCTACCCAAAATCCTATCGAGCAAGAAGGGACTTACCCTCTGCCGGAGGCGCAGCTCGATCGTTTTATGTTTAATATTTGGCTCGATTATCCATCGTTTGCCGATGAGTTAAGTGTAGTAAAAAATACCACCACCGATCGTAAGGCTGATTTGCCTAAAGTGATGAGTGGAGAAGAAATTATTTATTTCCAGCACCTCGTTCGTCGTGTGCCTGTGCCCGACAATGTAATGGAATATGCAGTAGGTTTGGTGCATAAAACCCGTCCGAATGAGCAAGGTTCTGATTTGGCTCGTAACTATATTTCATGGGGCGCAGGTCCGCGTGCTTCTCAAAACTTAATTCTTGGCGCTAAATGTAATGCCTTGTTACACGGAAAATTCAGTCCGGATATTGAAGATGTAAAGGCCGTGGCTTTGCCTATATTACGTCATCGTGTGGTACGCAATTACAAGGCCGAAGCAGAGGGCTTAAAAATCGAAGATCTCATATCTCGCATGATGTAAATCTCGCAAAGCGAATCAGATATAAAGAAAGGCTGTCTATATTGGGCAGCCTTACTTATTATGGTACTATTCTTTATCAAGCTTAAACTGAACTGGTAAGGTAAAGTACATGCTTACCGCTTTCCCGTTGTTCATGGCAGGCTTCCATCGAGGCATACGATTCACCACTCGTATGGCTTCTTGGTCGCAACCATAACCTATAGACCTCAAAACACTAACCTCTGCGATTTCCCCTTCGCAATTTACAACAAAAGAAAGGATTACTCGTCCTTCAATATCGCTATTGATAGCGCTTGCTGGATAAGTAATGTTTGCACTGAGATAAGCGAGTAAAGCATCATCTCCGCCTGGAAACGCTGCCACCACTTGCACATCGCTTTCCTCATAGGTATGTGTATCATTTATTTGTTCTTGCCCCATCTGGATTTGGGTTTTTGCTGTTGAATTTCCTCCGCTTCCGCCACTGTCATCATTGTTTTGATGATTCCCTACAAGATTCCCAGTGCCGCTTGCGATTAAAGTGTCGTGATGAGAAAGGGTGTCTTGCACCGCCAGCGGATGATCTATTTGCGTAGGAAGTGGATTATGATTTTTGGGGTTTTGCGTTCTTCCTCCTGTATGTTCTTGTTGACGATGGGTTTGGTTGATTTGTGTCATCCGTAAGGTATCGGGTGGGGTATTCGGATAACGAATGGGTGGATCTGTTTTGCCTAATCCTGCCAATAAAGGAATAGAGCAAATCAATAATAAAAATCCCAACACATACGTAAGGGCTTTGCGGGCACGACTTGCATAATGTTTACGCAATTCATAGGCACCATACTCTTTATTTCTTTGCTCAAAAAGAATGTCGAGTAGGCTGCTGCTGAGAATACGGTCTTTGTCCATGATATATACTGGTTTGATGAAGTAGTCATCATGTCATGATAATTATTTTAAAAGGGTATGAAACAGGTGCTTACCTTATGAACGAGAGTCTAGGCTGATTATTGTTTCGATAAAGCCTATTTCGACAAATGAGATTTTTATAGTAAGTTAGCCTATTAATTTTTACCCATGACTATTGGAATTTTAAAAGAACCGGCTGGAGAAAACCGTGTTTCCGCCTTGCCGGAGATTGTCTCCAATTTTGTAAAACTCAAAACCAAGGTATGGGTAGAAACGGGTGCAGGCGTAAGCGCCTATGCTATTGATGCCGATTACGAGAAGGCCGGGGCTACGATTCATTCGCGCCAAGAGGTTGCCAAGCATGCCGATATTATTTTATCGATTCAACAAGTTACAGACTTGACCTTAACTGCCAACAAAATTATATTAGGGGTGTATCAGCCCCTTTTTCATTTTCAGTTAATGAAAGATTGGGCCGCTCAGCAACTCACTGTTTTTAGCATGGATACGATTCCCCGCACTACCCGGGCACAATCGATGGATGTGTTGAGTTCGCAAGCCAATATTGCTGGGTATAAAGCTGTATTGCTCGCAGCGACTCAGTATGGTCGTTACTTTCCTATGTTGATGACAGCCGCCGGAAGTATTGCCCCCGCCAAGGTATTAATCTTAGGGGCAGGCGTTGCCGGATTACAAGCCATTGCTACTGCCAAACGTTTAGGGGCTGTGGTTGAAGTGTTTGATACTCGTCCGGCCGTGAAAGAAGAGGTGATGAGCTTGGGGGCTAAGTTTGTAGAAGTAGAAGGTGCTGCGGATGCAAGTCAGGCCGGTGGCTATGCCGTAGAACAAAGCGAAGAATTTCAACAGCGACAAAAACAAAAAATAGCCGAGAGTGCTGCCAAGGCCGATATCATCATTACAACCGCACAAATACCAGGCAAAAAAGCCCCGATACTCATCACGAAGGAGATGATCGGAAATATGAGAGCAGGCAGTGTGATTGTTGATTTAGCAGCCGCTACCGGCGGAAATACCGAGTGTACAAAAAACAATGAAACGGTAACAGAGAACCATGTTTGCATTATCGGCAATTCGAACCTGGCTTCTATGCAACCTTCGGATGCCAGTAAGATGTATGGAAAGAATATCCTGAATTTCCTAAAGCTAATTATCGATGCAGAGGGTAACTTGAATCTCAACTTCGAAGATGATTTGGTAAAAGGAACCTGCATTGTACATAACGCACAAATTACGAATGAACGAATCGCGCAGCTCGCGGGTTAATCTCTATCAAATAAAAACAAACTGAATTATGGATGCTATCATCAATTTTATTACCGGAAACTACAACATGATCACGATTGTGATTCTGTCGATTTTTCTGGGTATTGAAGTAATCTCACGGGTACCTTCTGTATTTCATACCCCACTCATGAGTGGAGCCAACGCCATACATGGGGTTGTGATTATCGGAGCCATCATTGTAATGGGTGAGGCTGAACCTGATAATTATGTAGCCTTGGTATTAGGCTTTCTGGCTGTTATCCTTGGTACCTTAAATGTGGTGGGTGGTTTTGTGGTTACCGACCGCATGCTCGAAATGTTTAAAAAGAAAAAGAAATAAAGGATGATTCTGCTCGGGTATCTACTGAGCCGTATCCTTTTCAAATCAATGATTAATACCGAAAGTAATTTCGGATGAAAAATAAATAATTATGCAAGATTTATTACTTAAGCTATCCTATCTCTTTGGTTCGGTAACGTTTATTATCGGTCTCAAGATGTTATCGCATCCCGATACAGCGCGCAAAGGAAATTTGTATGCAGCCGTGGGTATGACCTTCTCTATCTTGGCCACTATTTTTCTTTATACCAATAAAGAAGGACAGCATCTGGGTAACTTGATTTGGATTTTTCTAGGGTTAGCCATCGGTACGGTTGTGGGAACTATGGCAGCAAAAAAAGTGCAAATGACCGCCATGCCGCAAATGGTAAGCTTGTTTAATGGGATGGGAGGTGCCTGTGCCGGCATTATCTCTATTGTTGAGTTTAAGCATTTACTGAATGCGGGTGAAATAGCCGGACAAGAAATGAAGGCACTTACTATTTTACTTGGACTTGTCATTGGTACTGTATCTTTTTTTGGTTCGATGATTGCCTTCGGAAAACTCAATGGGAATATTAACGACCGCACTTTACCCGGACAACAAGCAGTGAATATGGGTCTGATGCTGGTTGTACTGGCTTTATTGGTGATGATATTAATGGGCGGCGTGGCAGATCCTCATGTGTTATTCTACACCTTGCTTACTGTATCGGCTTTGTATGGTGTATTATTTGTAATGCCTATCGGTGGGGCTGATATGCCGGTTGTGATTTCTTTGTTGAATTCGTTTACGGGAGTAGCCGCTGCTTGTGGTGGTTTCTTATACGATAATCCGGTTATGCTTACGGGCGGTATTTTAGTGGGTAGTGCCGGAACTATTCTCACGATTTTGATGTGTAACGCTATGAATCGTTCCCTAATGAATGTGATTGTAGGGGCCTTTGGTGGAAACAAAGCTGGAGGGGCTACGCAAGACGTTGGTGGTGCATACAAAGAAATTTCATTGAGCGATACAGCCGTACTGATGGCCTACTCAAAGCGAGTGGTCATTGTACCGGGTTATGGGTTGGCGGTTGCTCAGGCGCAACATATTTGTCATGAGTTAGAAAAAGTGCTCAGCGAAAAAGATGTAGATGTTAAGTATGCTATCCATCCTGTCGCAGGGCGTATGCCGGGTCATATGAATGTGTTACTCGCCGAAGCCGATGTATCTTATGATAAACTACTCGAAATGGAAGAGATTAATCCTGAATTTGCCAATACGGATGTCGTACTGATTTTGGGAGCTAATGATGTGGTAAATCCGGCAGCAAAAAATGATCCGGCAAGTCCTATTTATGGGATGCCCATTTTAGAAGTAGAAAATGCTACACACGTTATCGTCAACAAACGCAGTATGAAGCCAGGGTATGCGGGTATCGAAAATGCGCTCTTCTTTCAACCTAAAACGTCGATGTTATTCGGAGATGCTAAAAAGGTGCTGCAAGATTTAGTGAGTGAACTAAAAAACATGTAATACAGTCGCCGGCATTACATATTCTATTAGTTTCTTGTATGACAAGAAAAGGGTTATGTAATTGAAATGCTTATGTTCCTAATATTATTGTATGATGCGTATATTGAAGGGGTATCGATACACCTTGCCTTCACTCGCTTTTATAGTAGCTACGATTACTAAAATGAGTTCTAGCAGTCCGAATATAATCAGCATAAAAAATCCAATAAACACAAACATCAACACAAAACTAATTACATAGCCAATGAGTAATGTAATTTGAAAGTTGAGCGATTCTTTAGCATGTTCACTCACAAATGAGGATCCCTCTTTTTTTAAAAGATAGATAATCAAAGGAGGTAAAAATCCACCCAACATAAACAACATACTACCGGCCAGGGTTAAAATATGGGCAAGGAGCGCTATGTTTTTTTCGTCCTGCGTAGGAAGCTGCACTGGGGTAATTTCTTCGCCTAAAAAAGTAGATACACTCATGCTATATAATCTGCTTATAAATTACCACGAGCATCTTGCTCCAGTTCGAGGGCTTCGAAAAGGGCTTTGAAGTTTCCTTTACCAAAGCTCTTGGCACCTTTGCGTTGAATGATTTCAAAAAACATCGTTGGACGATCTTCTACGGGTTTGCTGAAAATCTGTAATAGATATCCTTCATCATCGCGGTCTACTAAGATGCCTAGTTTCTTCAATGGCTCGATGTCTTCGTCAATATGCCCAACTCTATCCAATAATTCTTCGTAGTAGCTATTCGGGATATTGAGAAATTCAACACCGCGGTTTTGTAGTTTGGTTACGGTATCAATGATGTCGTTTGTGGCTACTGCCAAATGCTGAACACCTTCTCCTTCATAAAAATCGAGATATTCTTCTACTTGCGATTTTTTCTTTCCTTCGGCGGGTTCGTTAATAGGAAATTTTACATACCCATTTCCATTGCTCATCACTTTACTCATGAGGGCACTGTATTCGGTAGAAATATCTTTATCATCAAAACTCAAGATATTGCGAAAGCCCATCACCTCTTCATAAAACTTCACCCAAGGATTCATCTGATTCCAGCCTACATTTCCCACACAATGGTCTACATATTGCAAACCAACAGGTTCTGGATTGAAACTACTTTTCATTTCAATATAGCCAGGCATAAACACCCCTTTATAATTCTTACGCTCTACAAAAACATGAACGACTTCTCCATAGGTATGAA
>JBEISB010000168.1:0-5031 GCA_040375635.1 Chitinophagaceae bacterium
CTTCATTCGTTTCATCGCGATGAGGCATTTAACCAATTAGAGGCTGAGTATTTAATTCCAGCCGAGAAGTTTATTTTTTTGATGCCCGAGTATAATGGCAGTTTCCCCGGCATCTTTAAACTCATGATGGACATTAGCGATATTAAAAAATGTTGGTACTTTAAAAAGGTGATGTTGGTTGGTGTGGCATCGGGCCGTGCCGGTAATTTGCGAGGTATCGATAATATGACCAATATGTGCCATTACATGAAAATGAACGTGTATCACGAAAAGCTGCCGATTTCGTCGTTGAATCAAGAAATGATGGATGGGAAGTTTACCAGCGAAAACACCCTGGCCGCTATCCGTAATCAAATCAAAGGGTTTATCCATTTCTAAGATGAGGAGAATGAATGCCTTAGGCTTTTTTGCGGTGTTATTGCTCATATTGGTGTTGATCGAGTATTATGCCTTTTCGGCTTTTCGATTTGCCATTCGCTCTTTGAAATCAGCCTATCGGGGATTGGCAACGGGGGTATATATGGCTATGAGCATCTTTTGGTTTGTGTTATTACTCTCGTTCAATTTTTTACGAACGGCAGAGATGAATAAGGGCCTTAAGAATTTCTTGCTCGTTTATTTTATGGGTTTTTTAATTGCCAAATTATTAATTGCCTTGTTTTTGTTGATGGATGATTTTAGGCGATTGATGTATTATGTTGTTGGTTTGTTTTTTCATCGCGATAGTACACCCGTTCATGTGCAGAATGGGATGACACGCTCGGCCTTCATGACTCGTCTTGGTCTATTGTTTGGAGGTACCTTGTTTGCCACCTTACTTCATGGTATGAGTAATCGATACAATTACAAAATCAGGGAAATTAGCTTACGGTTTTCACAATTACCGAAAGCGTTTCAGGGTTTGCGTATTATTCAAATATCGGATATTCATAGCGGTAGTTTTACAGACCCTGCGGCAGTAAAGAAGGGTGTAGATATGATTATGAAACAAAAGCCTGATTTGATATTATTTACTGGCGACTTGGTGAATAATAGAAGCGATGAGATGCATGAGTACATCGATATGTTTTCATCCTTGCGAGCACCGCTAGGGGTTTATTCCATCTTAGGAAATCATGATTATGGCGATTACGTAGAATGGCCTTCCCATGCAGCAAAAGCAAAGAATTTACGAGACCTGAAAAATATTCATGCCCAAATGGGTTGGCGATTATTGTTGAACGAACATGTGGTGTTGAAAAAAGGGCATGACAGTATCGCCTTACTGGGGGTAGAAAATATTAGCGCCAAAGGGTTTCGCTCCTATGGAAATCTCCGTCGAGCGCATGCCGGTTCCGAATCTCATCCGTTTAAAATACTGATGAGTCATGATCCTTCCCATTGGGATGCCGAAACCACAAAACATTATCAGGATATAGATCTTACCTTAAGTGGTCACACCCACGGTATGCAATTTGGCGTTGAAATCCCTTGGTTGAAATGGAGTCCTGTGCAATACACATACAAGCGATGGGCCGGATTATATCAGCAACGCGAACAATATCTCTACATTAATCGGGGCTTTGGTTTTCTTGGATATCCGGGCCGCGTGGGTATATTACCAGAAATTAGCATCTTAGAGCTGAGGTGCAGTTGAGATTAGCTTGATAAGCAATATCGAGTTTGTACCTTCGAATAACATTATAAAATCATATACGCAACATCAATTGCATTGATGGTCATGCGAACATCATAAAATACCCCTTTTTATTTCGAAGATTTATTGGCTATCAATAAGAGTATGTGGCTTTTCATGACGTTTGCCTTCAACTTTACGTCTAAATCAAAAAAATCATAATGAGGAGTTTATTTATCATCACCATTGTCCTTGGTAGTTTGCAAGGGCATGCACAAGTCTCGAATACATTCTATGGTTTGGCACGAAAAAATACACCTGCCAACGAAATCTTCTTGTCGACTGTGAATCCTACAACGGGGGTTGTTACGAATTTGAGCCCTTTCTCCTTATCGCCGATAGTCAATCTTACCGGGGCGGCCCTAGATCCTTACAACAATCATTATCATTTCATTGGTTACAACGAAATCAAAACCATTAATCTTACCACGGGTTTACAAACAAACTCAGCGGTAATTAGCAATCCCATAGCCGCTAGTTATTTCGATAATTTCAGATTTAACCATTCAGACAGTACCTTATATGGTTTGGCCAGAAGATATATTTACGATTCGGTTACCATGACGGGTTACGGAGAGGTATTTCTGTCTACAATCAACACTACCACAGGTGTGATTACGCAGATCTCACCCAATTCTGTAGGACAGGGTTATGCCCTTGCAGGAAGCGCGATAGATCCGTATCAGAAAGTTTTTTATTATTCAACAGGAGCTAATTTGGTGGGTTTAGATATGTATA
Organism: Chitinophagaceae bacterium; assembly: GCA_040375635.1. Classification (GTDB taxonomy): domain Bacteria; phylum Bacteroidota; class Bacteroidia; order Chitinophagales; family Chitinophagaceae; genus OLB11. The sequence goes on from JBEISB010000168.1 coordinate 2,414, forward strand.
ATGGAAGCATATATTCGAATGTACCTATTCAATTACCGCCTGATAATTACTTTGATAATTTTACCTATAGTTGCGCGGATACTGCCTTATACGGCTTAATCAGAACCAACTACTTTGATAGTATTCCCGATCCGGTAGATACGACGATGTACATACAAATCTTAGATTCTACGGCTATCCATCTAGGAAAAATAAATCCGAACACGGGCGTTGTTGCGGTTATTTCTCCCGTATCGATTGCTCAAGGGGGATACACATTAAACGCAGGTTCAACGATAGATCCTAGTACGATGGTATATTATTACAACAATGGAAGTCAATTGGTAGGGGTATCCTTGATAACAGGTTTAGTTGTGAGTCAGCCGAATCTTGTCAATACCAATGGACAGTTTTTTGAATTGATGAGGATTCAATCGAATTGTTACGAAGCCAAACAACCGATTCGATTAAACAGTACAACTGCCACAGCGGATATTAGACAGTCGAATGATTTGTCGATTCATCCTAATCCAACTTATGATTGGGTGAAAATCGAAAGTCGTGAGGATCTCGATGAGATAGACATTATTCATCCTTTTGGCAAGGTACTGCGCTCCATCCGTGTGCAGGGGAAGTCGATAAGTATAGATATAAGTTTATTGCCTCAAGGGGTTTATGTGGTGAAGGCGTATGGGAAAAATAAAATAACGACTGCGAAACTCGTGAAAGGGTAGTCCACTCAGCGAAGAATAAATCAAATGCTTATTCAGCTACATGAGTATGTAAGCTTTAGGTATTCATTTATAGATTCGCCACGAGTTCGTCGATCACACGAACTATCTCGGCCTCATTCACAGCTTGCTTTTGAAAGGTATTGCCGGTAATTTTTTCATAAAGCTCTATATACCTGTCGGTTACAGAGGCCACAAACTCATCACTCATCACCGGAGGTATTTGTCCTTCTTTTCCCATAAAATTATTTTCGATCAACCATTCCCGAACAAATTCTTTCGATAATTGTCGCTGTGCTTCTCCTTTCGACTGACGTTCATCAAATCCTTCGGCATAAAAGTATCGTGAGCTGTCGGGGGTATGAATCTCATCAATCAAATAAATAGTGTCACCAATCTTTCCAAATTCATATTTTGTATCCGCTAAAATCAAGCCTCTTTGAGCGGCCATTTCTTTTCCTCGTTGAAATAAGGCTCGGGTATAGGATTCTAATTGCAAATAGTCGGCCTCAGAGACCAATCCTCGGGCAATAATTTCCTCGCGCGAAATATCCTCGTCATGTCCTTCGGAGGCCTTGGTGCTTGGGGTGATGATTGGTTCTGGGAAATAATCGTTCTCGTGTAAGCCCTCGGGTAAAGTCACACCACACAAAGTGCGCAATCCGCTTTTGTAGGTTCTCCAAGCATGACCGGTTACATTGCCTCGGATAACCATCTCAACGGGAAAGGGCGTACATTTTTTACCTACGGACACATTCGGTAAAGGCACAGATAAAAGCCAGGTAGGGATAATATCTTCGCAGGCCTTTAAAAACAGCGCTGCCATTTGGTTTAAGACTTGTCCTTTGTAAGGAATAGGACGGGGTAAGATTACATCAAAGGCCGATATTCTGTCGCTGGCAATCATTACCAAGTATTGCTCTTCGATGGTATACACATCGCGTACCTTGCCGCGGTAAAACTGAGTTTGGTTCCGAAACGTCATGCTATGCTCTATTTATGGCGCAAGATAGGTTTTTGCCTGCATTCCTCTTTGCCTTCAGGGTGGCGCTTGCTTTATTTTTATCAACATCTTTTTTTTGCCTGCTTTTTGTGGTTACTTTTGTCCCTCGATGGAAAAAGCTCAAGCTGCCTATTTACTTCTTGCCGACGGAGCCCTCTTTGAAGGAAAGGCCTTTGGCGCAATCGGTACTGCCACCGGCGAAATCTGTTTTAATACGGGAATGACCGGATATCAGGAGGTGTTCACAGACCCTTCGTATTACGGACAAGTATTAATCATGAATACGGCACATATCGGAAATTATGGGGCAAAGGCCACAGATGTAGAAAGCGATACGGTTAAAATATCTGGCCTTATCTGTAAAACATTATCCGAAAATTATTCGCGTAATCTGGCCGACGAAAACCTACAACAATTTCTGTTGAAAAATAATATCGTTGCTATTCATGGGATTGACACGAGGGCTTTGGTGGCTCATGTGCGACAGGCTGGGGCCATGAACTGTATTATCAGCTCCGCGATGGCTGATGTAGACGTTTTGAAACAACAATTGGCCGAAGTGCCTTCGATGGCAGGCTTAGAATTGGCTGGTCATGTTACTACTGCCGAGCCCTATACCTTGGGCGATGCTTCGTCGGAGAAAAGAATTGCGGTTCTGGATTTTGGCGTGAAGCGAAATATTTTACATTGCATGACCGAACGAGGGGCCTATGTAAAGGTGTTTCCGGCACGTACAACTTTCGAAGCTTGTGAAGACTTTAAACCTAACGCTTACTTTATTTCCAATGGCCCGGGCGACCCTGCTGCTATGGACTACGCCGTAGAAACCGTAAAACGTATCTTGGCTAGTAATAAGCCTGATACCATTGCTCAACTCACGGAAATAAAAGACAGCTACTTAGATC
>JBEISB010000099.1:0-8345 GCA_040375635.1 Chitinophagaceae bacterium
CATGATCTAAAATACCACGGGCGCTACCACAAATCAGTTGTAAAGAGCCTTCGGGCAAAATGCCAGAGGCGATAATTTCTTTGCAAACGGCTTCTGTTAGGTATGAAGTAAGCGTTGCTGGTTTTACAATGGCGGGTACACCTGCCAATAAATTAACGGCTATCTTTTCGAGCATGCCCCAAACGGGGAAGTTAAAGGCATTGATATGAATGGCAACTCCGTTAAGGGGCACCATAATATGCTGGCCGATAAAAGTATTATTCTTCGATAATTTAGCCACGGGGCCTTCTACATAAAAAGGCTGGTCGGCGAATTGGCGGCGTAAACTAGCATAGGTAAATAAGTTACCAATTCCACCTTCAATATCTACCCAAGAATCTACACGAGTGGCTCCAGTTAAGGCACTGATAGCATAAAAAACTTCTTTCTTACTTTGCAGATGAAGGGCGAGGGCTTTCAGCATGAGTCCGCGTTGCTGAAAAGTCATTTTTCGCAAAGTCCGGTTTCCTTTTTGACGGGCATACTGCATCATGGCCGCAAAATCTAATCCATCCGACCCCGCCCGATAAATAGGTTCGCCGGTAATGGCATTATGCAAAATATCATTTGCCGAAGAAGAGTGTACCCATTTTCCTTCTGCGTAATTTTCGAGTATTGGTAAAGACATATTGAGTTTGTTTAGTTAATTAAACCTTGCCTTCGTACTTCTTCTTGCGGAAGAATAAATATCCGCTGGCAAAAAAGAGTATGATGGCAATCGGCAATGCGATATTTAGCAGTTGCCAGAATAATTTCTCCTTACGGATTTTTGCATTATCGAGTAAACGCAATTTGATATCCTTATTACGCGCTTCGAGCAAACCATACTTATCGGTCATATACTCTATGCTATTCAACAAAAATGATTTATTGGCAAACAACTGTTCGGTGTATTTATAAAAGCCACATTCCATAGGACCTCTTGATGGGGATACATCATTCAGAAATACATTCCCATCTGAGATTACAATCATCGCATTGTCTTTCGGACAAGCTGGTAAGAATTTCTTGTGCAGAGAATCTTCATACACATGTAAAAAATTAGGGTCGAGTCTATGAGTGTAAATACTTCGAAATTTACCTTCTAATAAAACAGCCATCGGGATGTCTCTTTCCTTAAACATCTCGGGTTTGGGTTTGAATTGCAAAGCGGCTAGACTTACCCGCACGGGTGCCGGAATACGACGACTGTATTTCGATGAATGTAAGAGGATTGTTTTGTGGATTTCCGGATTTTCGATCGTATCGATACTATTCGCAAATAAAAACATCACGGCATCCATATTGTTGACGATAGGATGTTTAGACGACGAAAGGCTGTAAGGGAAATAAGGGAAAGGCAAGAGACGAATATCGGGTTGGTCGCCATTCATGCCAACGGTAATCGCGAGGGGATTTACCTGTTGGTAATCTTCAATAAAATCTGGATTGATGCGTACCCCGTAATTAAAAAGCATATCTTCCAAATTGAGATTATAATCCATGGCCAACGACGCATTGCTCGATCGTAATGAATCCATTTCAAATTGCAGGTCATCAACCAACCACAGCATCTTTCCGCCTTGCATGACATATTGGTCGATTTTAAATTTCGACTTGTCGTTAAAGGCAAGGGTAGGGTGACAAACAATGGCAGCGCTGTACACCGGGGGAATCTCATAATTAAGATTCAAGTCGATGGTATCGAGATCGTAATATTTTTCGAGGGTACTTAGCATGTCGTAAGTGCCAGGACCAATCGCTTCTCCATTCCCCATCACATAGGCAATTTTCTTTTTGTCGGGTTCGATGAGATGTTTGATGGCCGATGCCAATTTGTACTCGAGCAGCGATTCGGAGAAGTTGAGTTTTTCATCGGGCGACATACCGATATGACTCTCCAATAAATTAACCGGCATCTCCTTTTGATTATACATGATATTGGCCGAGGGGAAGATGATTTTTTCTTCATACCCTTCATCAGCCTCTTGTTGAATCTTTAGTTTCGTAAAGTTGATTCCCTTATCTGAGAAAGTTCTAAACACTTCCATCTTCTCTTTGTCAGTTTTGCCTTCAATAGGATTAATGAAAGTAAAGCGAACATTCTTTCCACCGTATTCTTTAAACTGTTGCAGTACATCGCGGGTAGCTTCACTGAGTTGCTGAAAGCCCGCTGGGAAGCTTCCTTTTAAGTATACTTCTATGCTTACTACCTCATCTAAATTTTTAAGCAGCTTGATGGTAGGTTCACTTAATGAGAACCGTTTTTCGGCAGTGGCATCCCATCGAAAATGAAGTTGACTGCTCAATATATTCAGCAAGAGCAGAATGGCGATAATGAGTGTAAAACGGGTTACAGACTTGTTCTTCTGAGAGGATATTGTCTTCATGTAGGCTTACGATCTGTAGGGTGAATAGCTTAATTCCATTTTCGTTTTTGCAAAGAAAGGCGAGTGGCCATAATAAAAACCACAACCAGACTAAGAAAGTAAATGATGTCTCGCGTATCGAGAACGCCCCGACTAATACTCGTGTAATGAAACTGCATGCCAATCTGGCTAATAATATAATCAATCCCATTTCCAAATACAGGCATTTTGCTGATGGTTTCAAAACCTGCAAAAAGGATGAAGTTGGCGAAGATGGCAATGAGAAAGGCGATCACCTGATTACTGGTTAGCGACGAACAGAAAATGCCTACAGCAGTAAAGGCGGCACTTAAAAAGAGAAGTCCTACATAAGAACCAAAAATGCCCCCCGAATCCAAATTATCTGCCACAAGGGATAGGCGAGACAAAGTATAGACATAAAGGAGTGTAGGCAATATCGAAAAAATGACCAAGATAAAGGAAGCGAAAAACTTTCCGAGTATGATTTGAGATTCTTTCAGGGGGAGGGTGGAGAGAATTTCTATCGTTCCGCCTTTAAACTCATCGGCAAACGAGCGCATGGTAAGAGCCGGCAACAGAAACATCATTACCCAAGGGGCAAAAGCGAAAAACTTATCAAGACTCGCATACCCATAATCGAGCAAATTGGCGTTGGGGACTACCCACATAAAAAAACCACAAACCAAAAGAAAGACAATAATAGCCATGTAACCCACCAGCGAACTGAAGAAAGAATGGAGTTCTTTACGTAAAATATAGATCATGCCTAATGTTTAGCCGCCGCAAAAGTAAGTAACTAATTCCTTTCTCAATCTGTAATTTTTAGGGTCGCAGTTCCTTTTTTGAAACCTAACCCGGCTTATCTTTATGGCGTCTTTCAACTTGAAATATTTTGTTATGAAGAAAATTCTTTTCGGCTTGTTGTGTTTGATACTAGTCAATCATGGGCAAGCTCAAATTACCATCACCGACAATCAAACCGCAGCAATCCTAGCGCAAAAATTAGTGGGTACCGGGGTGGTGATTAGTAACCCAACCCTAGATTGTCCGGGATTATCGAATGGCGTATTTACCGCAACAGCCAGTAATCTCAATATCGATAGTGGAATTATCTTAACCTCTGGGCGAGCCATGACCAATGGGGCGAATATTGGTGCCAATGGTCCGGAAACTAATTTTGCTAGTTTTGCCTCCTGGACCACCAATGGCAATGATCCGGATTTAGACATGTTGGCTAGTCCTAATCCTACCCGCGATCGGTGTGTATTAGAGTTTGATTTCGTTACGATTGGGGATACCGTTAAATTTGATTATGTGTTCGGCTCGGAAGAATATCCAGGATTTACCTGTAGTTCTTTTAATGATGTGTTTGGGTTCTTTATTAGTGGTCCCGGCATAGTGGGTCCCTTTACCAATAGCGCCAAAAATATAGCTCTCGTACCCGGAACCAATTGTATGGTGGGCGTAAATACTATCAATGGATCTACGGCCAATCCGTGTGGTTCTATTACATCACCTTGTGCGCCACCTAATAATGCCCTGTTTAATGCAAATGTTGGTGGTACCACGGTAGCTTATTCGGGTTTTACGCATGTGCTTAGTGCCATTTCGCAAGTGATACCCTGCTCAACATATCACTTAAAATTAGCTGTTTCTGATGCCAGCGATCATATTTTAGATTCAGGCGTGTTTTTAAAGGCAGGAAGCTTCTCATCGAATGTGGTCAATGTAAAACTCACCACCGGCCTCAGTTCTACCTATCCGTATATTGTCGAAGGATGCGATAGCGCCCATTTATCGATTACCCGTAAAATTGTTTTAGGAACTGCTTATGCCGATACCGTTCATTTTGTGATTGGAGGTACGGCCGGAAACGGAACCGATTATACCTATTTGCAGGATAGTGTTGTTTTTGCTGCTAATCTCAATGATACCATTCGGCAACTTGACCTCTTTGCCTTTCAGGATGGACTCGCGGAAGGAACTGAGTACATTACCATTTATGTGCTGAGTGGATGCACTGCAGCTATTACCGATAGTATTCGAATTGAAATCCGCGATTCTCTATCTTTCTCTCTTTGGAACCACGATACGGCTATATGCCTGGGCAATAGTGTGCCTATCTATGGACAAGTGGATGCTGGCATTTCGATGCAATGGAATCCAGCCGCAAATGTGATGAATCCTAATCAATTACTTACTTCTATATCGCCAACCAGTGTTGGAACGCAATACTATATCGCCACCGGAACCTATGCAACTTGTACGCCCGTAACCAGAGGGTTTTCGATTACTACCGATCCAGTTCCGGTGATTACACCGTTGTCTGATATCGAGCTGTGCGAAGGTGCTCAAGTCCCTATTTCGGCACTGGTTACGCCCCCATTTCCATATATCCTAAATTGGAATCCCGCTTCGGGACTCATTAATACCAATGGGTACAACCCTACTTTTGTTGGCAATAGCTCCCAAACAATCACTTTTACAGCTACATCACCAAACGCGGCTTGTTCATCCAGCGATGCTTTCGATGTGCAGGTGTGGCCTTTTCAGGTAGGTAGTATTAAAGAGGATACGCTTATTTGTAATGGCGATCCGGTGCAATTATGGGTAAGTGGAGGCACTGGTAATTATCTCTGGTATCCATCAGCCAATTTAAGTTGTAGTAATTGTCCTAACCCGATTTCTACCGGATTAGGCACTACTACCTATTACGCGGTGTTGCTAGATCCGCATGGATGTCAAGATACGCTTGATGTAACGATTTCTATTCAGCCTCCTTTTACTATGGATCTACTCAATAATGATACAACCATTTATTTGGGAGAATCGGTACAGTTAAACGTGGTGGGTAATGCTCCTTTCTTATATTGGAGTCCAACAGAATATTTAGGGTTTAGCCAGAGCAATGATCCCGTAGCTACACCGCTCGAAGATATTACTTATGTGGTAACGGGCGTGAGTCTTTTGCAAGGTTGTCCACAGGTTGATTCTGTGCATATTAAAGTGATTATGCAGGATGTGTTTATTCCGAATGCCTTTACCCCGAATGGTGATGGGGTAAATGATTTCTTTCATGTAACTGCACGTAAATTGATTACGGTGCAAGAATTTATGATTATGAATCGCTGGGGAATGCCAGTCTTTTCGACCCAGGATATCTCAAAAGGTTGGGATGGAAAGTATAAAGGGGTAGACCAAGACATGGACGTGTATTACTATTTAATTCGTGTGGCCTATCCCAATGGAAGAACACAGTTGCTGAAAGGTGATTTAACCTTGTTGCGATAGTTACTAGTATCTGCGATTTTCTATAAAAGAGCTGGATTACTTTCGAAAGTCTGCCCTACCTTTGCGCCTCAAAAAAATAAACTATGTCGAACATTACATTTACCATGATTAAACCCGATGCTGTTAAAGCCGGACATATTGGTGGGATTTTAGCGCAGATCAACGAAGCTGGATTTCGTATTAAGGCCATGAAGATGACCAAACTTTCTATGGAACGTGCGGGGCAGTTTTATGAAGTGCATAAGGAGCGTCCTTTTTATGGAGAGCTTTGTGAATTTATGAGCAGTGGTCATATTGTGGCTGCCGTACTTGAAAAGACAAATGCCGTTGCTGATTTCCGTACTTTGATTGGGGCTACAGATCCTGCCAAAGCAGACGAAGGAACCATCCGTAAAAAATATGCTACTAGTGTTGGTGAAAATGCCGTTCATGGTAGCGATAGCGATGAAAATGCGCTTATCGAAGCCTCGTTCTTCTTCTCTGGCTTAGAGCAGTTCTAATTCAACAATATAAAAAAAGAGAGGCTGTCTAACCAGGCAGCCTCTCTTTTTTATTATACCTATTTTGTATTTCCGTTTTTTACTTTACTATGTTTAGTTTGGTATTATGACCGCCACAATGGATGATATAATTTCCTGGCGCCCAATCTGCCGTTGAAAGGCTGATATGATGAACATTTTCCTGTTGAGAATACATAAGCAGTCCATCGATACGATAAATAGAAACAGGAAAGTCGCCCTCTTTTTCGATTGTGACCTGGTTATGAGCAGGATTCGGATAAACCTTCATGGCAGTGTTGTTGAAGTAAGACGATACATGCAGAGGATAATTATTGTTTACAGCACCATAGGTTGTATTCATTTGAATGAATGAGCCTGTGCCATTCGGATATCGTCCATATGAAGTGTCGGTTTGTTGCGTCGTAAACGAAAGGCTATCTAATACACTATTTCCGATGCTGAGCGCCAGAAAGCCACTGTCTTTATTGAGACTAAAATTCGTGTGTAAAATTTGCTGACTGGCATCGTCATCGGCCCAAAGAGTAAGATAACCTTGTGGCGTAATGGTGGTGCCTGCCGGGAAATGCCATTTGTTAAGGTTCGCGGCATCGTTAGATAGATATACACTATCCAGATTTAAAATCTGATTGCTGTTATTGTAAAGTTCTATCCAATCTTCATGTTGATTGTATTCGTCAACGAGTCCGTTAGTATTTGTACTCAGTATTTCATTAATCACTAAGTTGCCTATTGTAGGTAATACAGAAATACCTTTTAATTGGTAAAATTCATGCTCTGCTCTGGCTGGTGAAAAGATTCCTGCATTGTTATTTTCAGCATACAGATAATAGTCCATGATGCCTCCTTGAAACTGAATATCAATTCCGTATTGATTGTCGTTTGCAGCACCGTCATTATGGATTCCATCATCATACATGCGTACTTTGGTAAATTTCTCTCTTTTGTCAAAACGATATCCAGCCCACACGGTGTCGGCATTGGTGATGGTGGCTTTGAGGGTAATGGTGCTTCCAAAAGTGGGTTGAGTAACACTCGATATTATTCCAGTAATAGTAGGAGGGACTGCGGTAAACGCGGATGTGGACTGAAGATAAGCTACTCGGGCATCCATGAGTTGTCGAATACCCGGAATTGTGTACGATCCATTGGGTGTTGAAGAATCGAGCGATTGCTGAAATTGCACATAGCTATAAAATTTGTGCGTATCATTTTGAACGGCCGTATCAATCAAGTTTCTATATTGTGTGGCTAGGGTATCATATTGGTGATTGGCGAAAAATTCATTCAGGATGGTACGCATATGGGCGATGTATTTTCGCTTATAGGTGGCATTAGATTGAACCACATTGATGAGTGGCCAAAAGGTATCTGTTGCATGATTGTCGGTAGGAAACGTTTGTTCGCCAGATATATTTAATGTACCCATAGAGGTAGCTCCTGCACCCGGAAATGGGAAGGCGCCAAAACTCATATTCAAATCCCAAATCACTGGATTAAAGTGTCCGGTATTGTCTTTATAAGCATAATGGTTTTGTGCGAATACCCCATTATAACTATCCAGATTGATAAGCAGATTATTGAAAGCTAACATCCAGATGGCTCTATCCATATCCAACATGTTATCGATATTGCTAGGGTTGTTTGTTACCGTATTACATAGTGATATCAAATCTTGCCAGCCATTTTTCGATTTCATTTCATAATACAGCTGATATGAACTTGAGTCGACACTGATGTATTTAAAATTGCTGTTAGTTGTAGGGCCGGGCATGACCGTTGGATTGCATTTAACGAATGTATTCTGGGAAGAATAAAAATGATCGGCACAGAATTTTTTATCGATGTTTTCATCGCTCGAGTATAAGCCAATATAATTGCCATTAATATAGAGTTGAGCAAAAGTAGACAGGGGGCAATGCATATAATTCTTTAGAATCGCATACGACAATACCTCCCGAATCATCGATGGGTCGGCATAGCAGTTACTTAATTTGATGTCGGTAACGCCATTGTATTTTTGAGACTTATATTCATCGAGTTGAATATGGAAAGGATTTTTTATTTTGCTCGAATCATACGAGCTATTGCCTTTATATCGAACACCAACACTGTCTAAGGTGGCACC
>JBEISB010000261.1:0-1872 GCA_040375635.1 Chitinophagaceae bacterium
CAAACATAACTGGTAAGCGTTCTACTTCGTTATAACAAGGAATCACCAAACTAACAGCAGGATAAATCATGTTCGGCGAAAGTAATTCCTAATTTCCAAAATGCAGAAAGGCAAGTAACAATTGTAATCGCGCAAGAGTTACCACGATGTCACGATTCTTCTTCCTAGAAAATCACAAGCATTCATCCGAAACACCATTTGCTATTTCTGGCAATAAATCAAAAAAATATTTTTTTACTTATTCACAACGTTATACAACCCGATTTTACTTAACCATGCCGAAATTGAATAGGAATATACACAAGCTGTGAATAAAGAAAGAACCTAAAAAAGAATGGAAAAAATATCTTCGTACCGCACACAATCAAAAGTGTCACCCTTTTGTTTTCTGCCCCGAAAACCCAGAAAAACAGAACCAATAGAAGATGATTTGCTAGGCAAAAACAAAGGAAACCCCAATAAATTCGATACCCTAAGAAACCCAGATAATGAGTAAAAAAGTAACCCCGGCCAACGGACTTCAGTTTGAAAGATACTACACCCAAGACAATACCTCGGTGTTCGATCAATTTCCATACGATTATCGTACTTCCGTCATTCGTAACCCGAATGGTGAAGTGGTTTTTGAAATGAAAAATGTAGAAGTGCCTTCACATTGGAGCCAGATTGCTACAGATATCTTGGCACAAAAGTATTTCCGTAAAGCCGGTGTTCCGCAACCCGATGGAAGTTTGGGTCGCGAATCTTCGATTAAAGAAGTGGCCCATCGTATGGCCAACTGCTGGAAAGATTGGGGCTATAAACACAATTATTTCAATAGCGAAAAAGATGCTCAGATCTTTTATGATGAATTAGTATACACCATCCTCAACCAAAGTTGTGCGCCTAACTCTCCTCAATGGTTTAATACCGGACTCTATTCGTCGTACGGCATTAGCGGGAAAGCACAAGGTCATTATTACGTAGATCCTATCAGTGGTGAACTATGCAAATCAAAAAATGCATACGAGCGTCCTCAACCCCATGCCTGCTTTATTTTAAGTGTAGATGATGATTTAGTAAACGAAGGGGGGATTATGGATTTATGGGTTCGTGAGGCCCGTATCTTTAAATATGGCTCTGGGGTAGGAACAAACTATTCAAATATCCGTGGTGAAGGCGAAAAATTAAGTGGTGGAGGTACCTCTAGTGGTATCATGAGCTTTTTGAAAATTGGAGACCGCGCCGCAGGAGCTATTAAAAGTGGGGGTACTACCCGTCGTGCAGCCAAAATGGTTTGTCTTGATTTAGACCACCCCGAAATTGAAAACTTCGTAAACTGGAAAGTGGAAGAAGAAAAGAAAGTGGCAGCCCTTATCGCCGCAGGATATAGCAGCGATTATGAAGGAGAAGCCTATCGTACGGTAAGCGGACAAAACTCGAATAACTCTGTTCGTATTCCTAATGAGTTCTTTCATGCCTTAGATAATAACGAAGATTGGGAATTGAAGGCTCGTACCGATGGTAAAGTCATGAAAAAGGTGCCTGCCAAAGACCTTTGGGAACAAATTGCCTATGCCGCTTGGCGCTGCGCTGATCCGGGTACTCAATACGATACCACAATCAACGAATGGCATACTTGTCCTGAAGGAGGTAAAATTCGCGCCTCTAACCCTTGCAGCGAATATATGTTCCTTGACAATACCGCTTGTAACTTGGCCTCTATGAATCTTCGTCGTTTTTATAACGAAGAGCGTAACGAGTTTGATGTTCAGGGCTATGAATATGTAACCCGTCTTTGGACCGTAGTATTAGAGATTTCGGTATTGATGGCGCAGTTCCCTTCGAAAGAAGTGGCCCAATTAAGTTACGATTATCGTACCCTTGGTCTTG
>JBEISB010000094.1:0-8734 GCA_040375635.1 Chitinophagaceae bacterium
GCCAAAGGTGATTTGCCCCCGGTTGTGGATATTGAAGAACGGGATGGACAATCGTCTGAAAACATTCGTAAAAATCTGAAGAAATGTTTGTCGGCTTTAGAATCGCGTTATCATAAGAAGCCTATTCTTTATTCAAACCCTACTTTTTATAATCGGCATTTAGGCGAAACCTTTGATAAATACCCTTTGTGGATTGCCCACTACGAACAATGTCGAAAGCCTTGTATACAGCGTAATTGGGTGATATGGCAGCATAATGATAAGGGGCATGTGAATGGCATCGATGCTGATGTTGATTTTAATGTGGTGAATGGCAGTCTGTTGGTATTGAGTGAATTGTGTTTGTAAGTGCTTTTAAAAATGCGGGTATTCATGGATTGACTCTGGCTGTTTGCTGAGAAGTAAGCTCAGGGTCCCCGAACGGGTTGTTGATGTTAGTACAAACGAAAACGGGGGCATAAACATAGACATCTGAACCCTAAACGGGCTCAGAAATAAGCCCTCCGACGGGTTCAAAAATATGTTTTTTCTCTACCCAATTCATACTACTTTTGTTGCCATGAGCGACGTGCAAGCAACCCCCAAAACTACCCTCACCGTTACGGTCGACAATATTACTCTCGAGGTGCAACCGGGCACTACGGTTTTACAAGCAGCCCGCATGATTGGTGGCGAGGTTACGCCTCCTGCCATGTGTTATTACAGTAAACTCGAAGGAAGTGGAGGAAAATGCAGAACTTGTTTAGTAGAAATTTCGGCAGGCTCGGCAAAAGATCCGCGTCCGATGCCGAAGTTACAAGCGAGTTGTCGCACGGCTGTGATGGATGGCATGGTTGTAAAAAATATGACTAGTGATAAGGTGCAAGATGCAAGGGCTGGGGTGGTAGAGATGTTATTGATTAATCATCCGCTCGATTGTCCGGTTTGTGATCAGGCTGGCGAATGTCATCTGCAAGATTTAGGCTACGAGCATGGCAAGGCAGGTACCCGTTACGAATTTGCTCGTCGCACTTTTGAGAAAGAAGATATTGGTCCCTACATACAGTTACACATGACGCGTTGCATTCTTTGCTATCGTTGTACCTATGTGGCCGATCAGTTAACCAATTGTCGCAGTCATGGGATTTTAGAGCGTGGCGATCATGCCGAAATCTCAACGCTTATTTCAAAAGCCATCGATAACGACTTTAGCGGTAATATGATTGATGTTTGTCCGGTTGGTGCTTTGACCGATAAAACCTTCCGCTTTAAAAATCGAGTTTGGTTTACCCGTCCGGTATTGGCTCATCGCGATTGTGATACCTGTTGTGGTGAAGTAACACTCTGGTATCGTGGGGATGATGTTTTACGGGTAACGGCTCGTAAAGACCAATGGGGGGAAGTGGCCGACAATACCAAAGATGGTAAGCCGGGATGGATTTGTAATACTTGCCGTTTCGAAAAAAAGGATACGAAAGACTGGGTGATTGAAGGACCGATGAAGGTAAATCGACATAGTGTTATTGCCCAAGGTCATGCGCTCAATGAAGTGATTCCGCAAGAAACTTTTTCGAAAGTAATGGAAGGCCGAAATCCTAAACTGTTAATGGATATCCATAGTGTAAGTGACGTCAATAAAGAGTAAGTCGTTACATGCTACATAAATTAAAAACCCATTGGAAAGTGGGTAACTGGCAGTTGTTTCTGATTCTTTGTGTGTTTGCCACAACGGGCAGTCTTACAGCGTATATCTCTCGCATGATTACGCAATGGCTTGATATAGAGAAATACTCGTTGATGTTTTGGTTCTTAAAAGCAGGGGTCTTGTTTTTTGGCTATCAAGTGCTGATTTTATTGATAGCGATTCCTTTTGGACAATTTCCTTTTTTTTTGGAATTACGAAAAGAAAATTCTTCGTAAGATGGGGGTGTTGAAGAAAGCGGATTCACAAGACTAAATGCAGTCATTATCATACCTTCTATTCTTCCGTATTTTCCATAAAATCGTCAAGATTTCTGCGTTGCTGTTTGGTGGGTCTGCCTACTTTACTTAATCGTTTACCCGTGTAAAAACTACTGGCTAAAGGCTTTTGGATGAGCTTATCATCTTCAGGGGTAATGTCGATATAATTTTTAATGGCTTCCTCGTAAGAGACTCGCTGATGAATAATGCCTGTAACGCGAATCAGTGTTTTTTTATCACCGTTTTTGACATCATATTCTTCCTGTAAAATGACGGCTTTGGCCGGCTTGATATTTTCGCCTTTCCATTTTACTTTACCGCTATCGCAGGCCTCTGCTGCTTGTGCTCGCGTTTTAAAAAGTCGAATGCTCCAGAGATATTTATCGATACGTACTTTTTCGTTCATAGGGCAGACTCGGTTTCTAAAATAATATAAGCAATGGCTAAGGTGTCGGTATGCGATAAGCTCAGATGGATTTTACTTAGCTTACGCGATTCGAATGCCTTTGCTTCATTTCCATGTAACACCATAAAGGGTTTTCCGTGCTGATTTAGTTGCGTTTCGATGTCTGGAAGGCGATGGTTGCCGATAAACTGAAGTCCATAAGCTTTTAAATAAGCCTCTTTGGCAGCCCAGCGTGCGGCATAATGCATGGGAGGATTTTTTTTTGATTCGCAGTATGCGATTTCCTCAGCCGAAAACACATGCTCTCGAAATCCGCTATTGGCTTGAAGCTTTTGGGCTATTCTGTTGACTTCACACAAATCGGTGCCTATTCCTGCTATCATAATGGATGTGTAAAGATATTCGCTGAAGGTGAATGCTGTACAAGTGATTTTGAGATTTTTCGTAAGAGATTAGGCACCGGGGCTTCTAACTCGATAGAATTCTCTTAGCAAAAAGCTAAAATTCGCTGAAATAGAATCGAATGAAAAAATCGCTTCTATATATTTTGACATTATTCGGATTCTTTCTTATTTTTAGGATAGCTCTTAGATATAATTTTTTCACCGATTAAAAATCAAAAAATGAACGTACAAATCAGAACGCATCGTTTCGATGCCGACAAAAAACTGCTTAATCATGTTAATGAGAAAGTTGAAAAATTGAAAACGTACCATGATAATATTGTAGATGTAGAGGTATACCTTAAAATCGATAATGTGGTTCACCAGATAAAGGATAAAGTTGCAGAAATTAAAGTTCATGTACCCAAACACACATTTTTTGTTAAACATGAATCTAAGCTTTTTGAAGAATCATTCGATTTGGCCATTAAGTCACTCATCGATCAGATTAAAAGTCATAAACAAAAAATAATTGCGTCCCATTAAAAACGAAAGCCCCGAAAATTGCGGGGCTTTTTTATTTACCCTAGCTTTACCTCATGATTGTATTTCCCGGTTGTAAAATCAATTTAGGACTGCGTGTGATTCGAAAGCGCGAAGATGGATATCATGATTTAGATACTATTTTTTATCCGCTAGATTGGCAAGATGCGCTCGAGTGTATAGAAGCCGAATCCTTTCAATTTACAAGCAGTGGCTTAGCCGTGGCAGGAGAGGTAACACAAAATTTGGTGGTGAGGGCTTATGAATTATTGAAAAAAGACTTCCCTCAAATCCCGACCTTGCATATTCATTTGCATAAAGCGATACCCATGGGGGCCGGCTTAGGCGGAGGGTCTAGCGATGCAGCCCATATGCTGACGTTGTTGAACGAAACCTACGAATTGCAGATTCCGGCGCAGCGATTGATTGCGTATGCTTTACAGCTGGGTAGCGATTGTCCTTTTTTTATTCGAAATCATGCTTGCAGAGCGCAAGGGCGGGGAGAAATTTTTACGCCTGTGTCTCTCGACTTAACCAACTATCAATGGGTGTTAATCTATCCTGGCATCGTAATTCCTACGCCATTGGCATTTCAAGGGGTAAGCCCTAAGCAACCTGAAGTGCCTCTAGATCAGGTGATTCAGCAACCCATCGAATGTTGGAAGCAAACCTTGGTGAACGATTTTGAGCCGGGTATTTTTTATCAGTTTCCTGTCTTGGGCGAAATCAAGCAATGGCTATACCAGCAAGGGGCTCTATATGCCGCCATGAGTGGAAGTGGGAGCACCCTGTTCGGAATCTTTCCTAAAGGTAAAACGCCCACGAAAGAAGCTTGTTTGGCGAAGAATCCGAACAGTCTGATTTATATTCAGTAAGTCGTGTTACGCACATAATTTATCGCCCCGACAATCTATCTTTGGCGGCTATTAAAATACTTGGCATGCAGTATCAATTTCGGGATATCGAAAAGAAATGGAAAAAGATTTGGGAAGAGAATCATACCTATAGAGTAAACAATGATTTTAGTCGGCCCAAGTGTTATGTGCTCGATATGTTCCCATACCCATCTGGCGCCGGCTTGCATGTGGGGCATCCCTTAGGCTATATTGCCTCTGATATTTATGCTCGGTATAAACGACTAAAAGGATTTAATGTCTTGCATCCGATGGGTTTTGATGCGTTTGGATTACCTGCCGAGCAATACGCTATCGAAACGGGTCAGCATCCCGCGGTAACTACTGAAAAAAATATTGCGCGCTATCGCGAACAACTAGATAATATCGGATTTAGTTTCGATTGGGAGCGTTCAGTAAAAACGTCTGATGCCTCGTATTATCGATGGACACAGTGGATTTTTTTGCAACTCTATAATGCTTGGTATAACCCGGTTAACCAGAAAGCTGAGCCTATTCAAACCCTGCGCGATCAATTAGGGGCCGAAGCTACAGAGGTCGAATTGATGAAGTATCGATTAGCCTATAGAGCCGAGAGTTATGTCAATTGGTGCGAAGCCTTAGGAACGGTATTGGCGAATGATGAAGTGGTGAATGGTGTTTCAGAACGAGGGGGGCATCCGGTAGAGAAAAAATTATTGAGTCAATGGTTTTTACGGATAACCGCCTTCGCCGATCGGTTATTAACCGGCTTGGAGACAGTAGACTTTCCGGAGAGCTTAAAAGAAATGCAACGGAATTGGATTGGCAAGAGCGAAGGGGCAGAGGTCTTGTTTTCGTTAAAAGAAAAAACGGAGACCTTATCTGCAATTAAAGTGTATACCACTCGTCCTGATACCATTTTCGGCGTATCGTTTATGGTATTAGCCCCTGAGCACGAATGGGTTGCGCAAATAACCACTCCGGCGCAACGCGAGGAGGTTCAGGCCTATCAGCATATGGTAAGCAGTCGCAGCGAAAGAGATCGTATGGCGGAAACGAAAAATGTAAGTGGCTGCTTTACGGGCGCCTATGCGATTCATCCGTTTACGGGTGTTGAAATTCCGATTTGGATTGCTGATTATGTGTTGATGGGATACGGAACCGGGGCCATTATGGCTGTTCCTGCTGGCGATGCCCGCGACTATGCTTTGGCTACAAAGTTTCAATTGCCGATTCCTGCTATTTTTGAAGGCAAGGATATTTCTGAAAAACCCTACGAAGAAAAGGATATACGGTATTGCGATTCTGATTTTTTAAATGGAATGAATTATGCTGAAGGTGTATCCCGTATCTTGACCGAAATAGAACGACGTACCTTGGGTACCCGCAAGGTGAATTATAGAATGCGGGATGCCGGATTTAGTAGACAAAGATATTGGGGCGAACCTTTTCCTGTTTTGTATAGCAGCGATGGTCAACCTCAGGCGCTTAGCGAATCTGAACTTCCGCTCGAGTTACCCTATCTTGAATCGTATAGCGCCGGCCCTAATGGGAAAGGCCCATTGGCGAATGCCATCGATTGGGGGAAGGTTTCGAAAGAAGGACAAATGTTTACGCGCGAGACAGATACTATGCCAGGATATGCCGGCAGTAGTTGGTATTACCTACGCTATATGGACCCACAAAATCAAGATGAATTTTGTGCTCGGTCGGTGAGCGATTATTGGAAGCAGGTAGATGTGTATGTTGGCGGTGCCGAACATGCTGTTGGTCATTTATTGTACTCGCGAATGTGGTGCAAAGCGCTTTATGATCTTGGATATATTGGTTTTGATGAGCCTTATCGAAAGCTTATTAATCAAGGAATGATACAAGGAAATAGCCGACTGGTTTATCGCATTCAAGGTACAAATACTTTTGTCTCACAGGGACTAAAGCAGAATTACCAGACAGATACTTTATATACTGAGTATAGTTTTTGCAATGGATATGAACTCGATGTAGAAAAATTCAAGCAATGGAAAAGTGAATATCGGGATGCTGAGTTTGTGCTCGAAAATGGAAAGTATATCTGTGGAGGATTCGTCGAAAAAATGAGCAAGCGTTTGTTTAATGTGGTGAATCCTGATGATATTATTGCGCAGTATGGAGCCGATACGTTTCGCATGTATGAAATGTTTTTAGGTCCATTAGAGGTGAGTAAGCCGTGGGATACAAATGGTATAGAAGGGGTTCATCGCTTTTTAAAGAAATTATGGCGATTGTATGCCGATGAAACGCAAGGCCTGTGTATTCAAGATGAGGAGCCTACGCAAGACGAATATAAAATTCTTCATAAGTGTATACGCAAAATTGAACAGGATACAGAATCGTTTTCTATGAATACGGCTGTAAGTCAGTTTATGATTACAGTGAATGAATTAACAGCCTTGCAATGCCATAAACGAAAAGTATTAGCTCCCCTTGCTATTTTATTGGCAGCCTATGCGCCTCATATCAGTGAAGAGTTATGGCAACTTTGTGAGCAAGAGGGAAGTGTTTTGAATGCGGCATTTCCTGTTTTTGATGAACAATATGTTCGCGAAAACGCTTTTACCTATCCGATTGCGGTCAATGGAAAAACCCGGACAGAATTTTCATTTGCTTTAGATGCAGAGGTCGCAGACATCGAGCAGCAAGTCTTGGGCATGGAGTTGGTTCAAAAATGGATGGAAGGTAAGCCCCTGAAAAAGATGATATTTATTAAGGGCAAGATGATTAACTTGGTAGTGTAACTGTGAAAGCTTTGTGAACAGATGTGCTGGCTATTGGGGATGACTTACTTTCGTTGTTGCATGAAGATTACCTGGTTTTGGATTTTACTGCTGATGCCTGCTACACTGAATGCACAGGTAATCATGAAAGGCGAGATTCGTGATGAGAGCACCCAGGATTTTTTATCTGATGTAAACGTTCGTAATATTTATACCTTAAAGGGCATGACCGTGCAGGCGGATGGTAAATTTTCGTTGTCTGTAAAAAAAGGGGAACTAATCGAATGTAGTAAGGTTGGATATCAAACCGTGCGCGTTCGAATTTATAGCGAGAAGGAACCCGACTATTATAAAATTGTAATGTCGAAAACACCTACCATGTTGCGCGAAGTGGATGTGCGTGGCAAACCTCTCGATTTTGTAAGGGATAGTATTCGGTACAGAGAAACTTATGATATTGTATTGCGGAAAGAACATCGTGATGAGGTGGACATGCGCAATATGCCTCTGGCGATGTTAAGCAAAAAGAACAGACAAGAATGGGCTTTTCAAGACATGTATCAAGAGTGGGAACACGAAAAATATATCGACTTTACTTTCAACCCAAGACTAGTCTCTCGTATCACCTATTTGAAAGGCGAAGAGCTCAGTCTATTCATGAAACAATATCGTCCAAGCTATGCATTTTTACGCTCGGCATCCGAATATGAGTATCTTTCTTTTATCAAGAATGCGTACGCTCAGTTTGTTGCGGGTAAAACAAGGCAAATTCGAGAGTAAGTCTGTCGTTGCTTCAAAAGACTT
The DNA here is from genome assembly GCA_040375635.1 of Chitinophagaceae bacterium. Classification (GTDB taxonomy): domain Bacteria; phylum Bacteroidota; class Bacteroidia; order Chitinophagales; family Chitinophagaceae; genus OLB11. Next base: position 7,706 of record JBEISB010000094.1, read on the forward strand.
CAGCGGTTTATAATTTTCTCCGGGCTATTTCTTTGCGGATAAGACTTAATTCTCGACTGGTTTGTCCGGCTACACTCGTATTTTCTTCTGCTCTCCGCATGAGATAAGGAATCACATCTTCTACAGGGCCATAAGGCAAGTATTTCGAAACATGGTATCCGGCTTTTGCGAGATTAAAAGAAATATTATCACTCATGCCAAATAACTGCGAAAAATAAACCCGTTTGCTATCGGTAGGGAGTTGATTGCTTTGCATATGCTCGGCGGCTAATAAAGTACTTTTTTCATTGTGCGTACCAATAAAAAGGCAGATCTGATCGCTATGCTGCAGGCAGAAGGCAAGCGATAAATTATAATCACGATCTGTACTTTGTTTATCAGGTTGTATCGGGTCGGGATAGTTGAGTTGTTGGGCCCGTGCTCTTTCTTTTTCCATGTAAGCACCACGAACAAGTTTCGCTCCCAATTGGTAGCCCTTTGCTTTTGCTTTTTCGCAGGAGCTTTGTAAATAGGCATAGCGGTCGTGGCGATACAACTGAAAGGTATTAAACACTACCACCTGATGGCGGTTGTATCTCTCCATCATGAGGTCGCATAGTTCGTCTACCGGGTTTTGAATCCAGCTTTCTTCGGCATCGATCAATACCATCTTATTCTTTCTGCTTGCTGCGGAACAGATAGAATCTATGCGTTGTAATAAACGCTCGTATTCCCTTTGTTCGTCGGGTGTTAAGGTAGCTCCTGATTGTATTTTTTCTAGCAGTTCGAAACGGGCAAATCCAGTCACCTTTAAACTAACAAAAGGGATATACGCTTTGTTTGCAACGAAATCTATCGTTTGTAAAAAGGCTTGCGTTGTTTTTTCAAATTCAGATTCATTTGATTTCCCTTCAACGCCATAATCCATAATCACCCCAACGCCATATTCGTTCAATTTGCGGGCTGTCATATCAGCCTCTTCGAGGGTCTCTACCCCACAAAATTGGGAGAACAAGGTCGATTTGATGAGCCTCTTTACTGGCAAATGCA
>JBEISB010000246.1:0-2404 GCA_040375635.1 Chitinophagaceae bacterium
GTATCTTGTGGATTGGTAACATCGAGGTAAGGAATCAGTTGCATAAATCCTGGTCGATTTACCCGACGGGCATAGTTGAAAGTAATGTCTTCTTTCTTCGAAATTTTATGGGAGATGAATAAGGTAGGAAATAAACTCTTGTAATTATTTTTCACCGCCGCATTGTATTGATAGGCAAATCCATCATAGCTAAAATACTCGCCGCGTAAGCCTGCTTGTATACCTGTGGCTTTTATTTGAGTGCCATAGTTGGCATATACACCATGTACTTGCTGGGTGTATTTGAAGTGGTTTTTTAATATCGTTTCTTCGGTTGGATTTTGATTAGGATATTGAATGGTTGGTTGGTTTTCGGATTCGAATCGGATATAATAGGTTTTTTCGCCCAGATCTAAATGTCCGTTTTTGCCAATCGGTTTCGTATAGTCTACCTGAAAGGTGCCGTTCCAGTTGCCGCCTAATATCGGGTTGTTTTGTACATAATTATTTACGAGGACATAATTAGAATCGTAGTTGTTGGTTTCGAAGGTACTCTCGCGGCGGTATCTTGTCTTGCTATAGTTTAGCTCAAAATTGATTTCTTCTTTGGGTTGTTTGAAGTTATGTTTGTATTGCAAATTGGTGGTTGAACTTAACGGATTTCCTACATAATCATTATGACGTATGAGTCGTGATACAGGGGTTGTATAGGCTATTTCATTATCAATCGTCGTGGTACTATTGCCTTTCATGTTGGCATTGAAGATATTTTCGCTGATAGTGATTTTATTATTTTTATTGATGCTGTAATCACCGCCAAGATTGATGAATCCGCTTAAGGGGCGACGTTTATTGCGTAGATACGAATAATAGGTAAGGGGACTATCATAATTACTTCTATCGGTAGTGGTTTCTTCCCAGGTACGAGAGGTGCGAGTATTGGCGTTTACAAATACATTCCATTTTTTGACATTGGCGTTTAGGTTTATCCCGCCATTAATTCGGAAGGGCGAACCCATGCCAGCATTAATCATCGCGTTATATCCGGCCTTTCTGTCTTTTTTCATGATGATATTTAATATCCCACTCATGCCTTGGGCCTCATATTTCGATGAAGGATTGGTAATGACTTCGATGCTTTCGATGCTAGAAGCGGGTATGCTGTTCAGGGCAGTGGCTGCATCGTTTCCAAACATCGATGAAGGTTTGCCATCAATCAATAAAGTAATATTGTCTTTTCCGCGTATGCTAATATTCCCATCCATATCAACATTCACAGAGGGGACATTTTTGAGTAAGTCGGTTGCTGTACCTCCGGCGGCTGTAATATTTTTATCGACGTTGAATGTTTTCTTATCTATGCCAACTTCAATGGCAGGCTTCTCTCCAACGATACTCAAACTTTTGAGTTTGCTACTACTCGGTTGAAGTTCTATGAGCCCTAAGTCGTGTTCGCTTTTGCTAAGGGTATAGTTTGCGAATGATGTAGTTTCGTAGTTGATATAGGATAGGGTGATGGTGTATTTTCCGTATGGAATTTTACTTATCTGAAAACTGCCATCCGCTTTCGACTTGCCGCCTAAAATTCGTGTGCTATCTGACTTGCTCTTTAGCGTTATAGAAGCTAATTCGATTTTCTCTTTTGTTTGTGCATCGATGAGTATGCCTTTTAGGGTTGATTCTTGGGCATAAGCACAAACCGATAGCCATAGCATCACAAGGGTGGAAGTAAATTTCATAAGCCGCAAAGGTAGGGTTTCAGTGTATTTCCCTTCACAGAATTCCATCAGCTACTTGTTAATGGAATTACAACGATTGTCGTGAATGACCTTTATTATTCGATCGCAGCGTTAGGAGAATTCGATAGGATGGGAAAAGTGCCTTATGAAAGTCCAATCTTCTCATCGATATGATAATGATTCCGGTCTTGCGCATTACGGGCAATCAATTCGCCAATAAATCCCGACAGAAATAACTGCGACCCGATGATTAAGCATAACATGCCTAGATAAAAGATAGGTCTTTCCGTCATTTTATATTGTTGAAATGCAAATTTTGCTACCGTTAAATAAGCAGCTATCCCAAAGCCAACTAAAAATAATATCAAGCCCCAAAAACCAAATATATGCATGGGTTTTTTGCCGTATTTACCTACAAAGAGAATCGAAGCCAAATCTAAAAATCCGTTGACAAAACGCTCCCAGCCAAATTTACTTACGCCGTATTTACGTGCCTGATGGGCTACGGGCTTTTCTCCTACTTTGCGAAAGCCGGCCCATTTGGCGAGCACAGGTATGTAGCGGTGCATTTCTCCGTATACTTCTATCGACTTAATTACTTTTTTACGGTAAATTTTTAACCCACAATTCATATCATGCAATTTCACTCCGCTCATTCTGCCGGTTACATAATTGTATAATTTAGA
>JBEISB010000146.1:0-5778 GCA_040375635.1 Chitinophagaceae bacterium
CCATCATGATGAGTAGGATGATTCTATCGGTCGAAGAGATTCCTCCATAAACAGAAACTAAACCGATCGAAGTCAATCATCAACTCATCACAATATCAATGACTTATTTCATGATATCATGCCCTAACTTATCGCGTTTGGTGCGTAGGTATTTTTCATTATGAGGATTGGCATGCATCTCAATAGGCAATACATCCACAATCTCTAAACCATAGCCCATGAGTCCAGCCCGTTTTTTAGGATTATTCGTGATGAGACGCAATTTCGAAATATGGAGATAACGTAAAATCTGAGCACCAATACCATAGTCGCGTTCGTCCATCTCGAAACCCAATTCGAGATTAGCCTCAACGGTATCGCGCCCCTGCTCTTGCAGTTTATAGGCTTTCAATTTATTCAGCAATCCAATACCGCGACCTTCTTGGTGCATATATAATACCACGCCCTTGCCAGCATCTTGTACCATTTGCATGGCATGATGAAGTTGTTCGCCACAGTCGCAGCGCATCGAATGTAAAATATCGCCCGTAAAACAAGAGCTATGTACACGAACCGGGACAGGCTCATCGGCTTGCCAATTTCCTTTTACCAAGGCATGATGCAATTCGTTAGTCCGTGTATTGCTAAACGTTACCAATTCAAAATCGCCATATTCGGTTGGCATATGAACCCGAATTTCTTCTTTCACCATATTTTCTTTACACAACCTATATGCGATTAAATCTTCGATAGAAATAATCTTCAGATCATGCTCCTTGGCAATTTCTTTTAATCGAGGTAATCGAGCCATGTTTCCATCTTCGTCGATGATTTCTACAATCACACCGGCAGGTTCAAACCCAGCAAGTCGTGCCAAATCAATAGCCGCCTCGGTATGACCCGCTCTTCGCAAAACCCCTTCCCTACGGGCCTTTAGCGGAAAGATATGTCCTGGTTTGGCTAAATCAGATGATTGTGTTTTAGGATCAATGAGGGCCTGAATCGTTTTGGCTCTATCGTGCGATGAGATGCCTGTCGTACACCCCTGTCCAATCAAATCAACAGAAACCGTAAACGGGGTTTGATGCAATTCGGTATTATCCTTCACCATTAGATTTAAACCCAATTCCTCGCAACGATCTTCGACCAAAGGCGCACAAATCAATCCACGACCAAATTTGCTCATGAAGGTAATAATCTCAGGCGTTACATTATGGGCCGCCGTTAAAAAATCTCCTTCATTTTCGCGATCTTCATCGTCGACCACGATAATGAGTTTTCCGTTTTTAATATCTTCTATAGCACTTTCTATTGAATCTAACATGGCGCAAAGGTAGGTCAAAATGCCGCTGTAGCTCTCAGGTTTTTACAGAATCACATTGCTTTCCTTTACAACTTATCGAGGATGCGTTGCAGGTATTTCCGTTTATAGTAATAGTCTTTTAACACGGCATAATCATCAGCCGCAGGCGAAAAAACATCAGCCTCAAAATAATGTCTCACAGTTTCCAACAAGGCTTCTTGCTGTTGCAGAACGGCCTGATGAATCTGATCTTTTTTTGATTTATCCTCCTCAACATCAAGGTCCATAAGGACTTCATTGATATCCATCATTTCAGCCAAAAAGAGCGGCGACAAAGCATATTTTTCGTCGTTGGGTAATTGATTGGCTTCCTGTAGAAGATACTCAAGCCGCTTCTGTGGATCATCTAAAATCTGTTTGGCCTGATTGATTTGGGCTGTCATTTGTTCTGCCTGTGCCTGTTCGTTTTCGCCAGACAGCGTAAACTGATCAGGGTGGTATTGCCGACACAAAGCATAATAGGTTTTCAAGACCTCTGCTCGGTTAACTTTTAATAATACGGGCAGCGAAAACAATTCAAAGATATTCATATGAGTGGCCATTATATTTGCAAACCTAAGCAAATGAGATGATACAGATTGGAATCGCCAGAGAAGGCAAAACACCACAAGACAACCGCGTTCCTTTTTCGCCAAAGCAATGCCGCGAAATCGAAACCCAATACCCAGAGGTGAAATTCCGGGTGCAGCCCTCTCCGATTCGCTGTTTTACTGATGCAGAATATGCTGCGCAAGGTATTTGTTTGCAAGAAGACCTTTCTAAATGCACTATCATTTTTGGTGTCAAAGAAGCTTTGATTGATACGCTCCTCGAATCAAAGACATACTTCTTTTTTTCTCACACCAAAAAAGCGCAGCCGCATAATGAAAAACTGATGCGAGCACTCATTGAGAAACGGATTCGAATGATTGATTACGAATGTTTAACCCATGATGATGGTCACCGAGTGGTGGGCTTTGGTTATTGGGCAGGCGTGGTAGGGGCGCACAACGGACTACTTACCTATGGCAAAAAGACGGGTTCTTTTTCGTTACAACCGGTGTATGAAATGCATAATTTTTTAGAACTCAAAGAATCGTATGAGCATTTATTTGTACCTCCTATTAAAATCGTTGTAACCGGCTCAGGTCGTGTGTCGACAGGCGTACTTGATATTTTAAACTATCTTGATATCGCAGAAGTAACCCCACAGGATTTTTTACAAAAACATTTTCATTATCCTGTCTTCACGCACCTCAAAGGAAGCGATTTATATGCCCGTAACGATCATCAACCCTATAACCGTGAGGATTTTCATGCGCATCCTAGCGAGTACCATTCCTTGTTTTTACCCTATGCCCATGTTGCCGATATTTTGATGAATGGGGTGTATTGGGATAAATCCATTCCACGCTTATTCGAATTGCGCGATATACAGCATCCTGATTTTCGATTACCCGTAATATCCGATATCACCTGCGATGAAGATGGTTCTGTACCTTGTAATGCAGGGGCTACAACCATTGCAGATCCAACCTATGGATTTGATAAAAAAAGTCTACAAAAATGCGCCGCCTTTTTACCCGGAACCGATACGATTGATGTGATGGCCGTAGACAATTTACCCAACGAGCTCCCTCGCGATGCTTCGAAATATTTTGGCGGTTTTTTGCAGACCTATATTTTACCCGATTTGATTGCCGGAAAACAAACCGCAATGATAGAAAGAGCAACAATATGTGAAGACGGACACTTGGGTAAGCACTATGCATATTTAACCCAATATGCCGGATTGTAAAATCGTATGATCAGATTGTTTTATGGTGCGAATCTTAGGCGGGTAGACTACCTTTGCTAGATTATGACAAGAAAGAATCAGAAGACAAAAATTATTGCCACCGTAGGACCTGCCAGCAATACCTACGAATCGATTATTAGTTTAGTAAAAGCCGGTGTTGATGTCTTTCGGCTTAACTTCTCCCATGGAAAACATGAAGACCATGCCGCTGTCATCGAAATTATCGAAAGCATAAACGCTCAATATCCTTTTAACATAGCCATACTTGCCGATTTACAAGGGCCTAAGTTACGTATTGGCGAAGTAGAAAATAATGGCGTCGAATTGCATAGCGGAGGCACCATTACCTTTACCGGCGAAAAATGTATCGGCAACCGCGATCGCGTTTATCTTTCTTATCCCGATTTTCATAAGGATGTAAAAGTTGGAGAGAAAATTTTGATTGACGATGGTAAAATAGAAGTTCAAATTTCAGAAATTCATGCGAACCATGATGTTTCGGCTATTGTTACCACCCCGGGTATTTTAAGTTCAAAAAAGGGAATCAATTTACCCGAAACCAAAATCTCATTGCCTGCCCTTACCGAAAAAGATTTACAAGATGTCGACTTCATCATCAAGCAAAATATCGATTGGGTTGCCTTATCCTTTGTTCGGAGCCCTGATGATATACATGACCTGCGTAAACTACTGAAAGAGAAAGGTAGCAATGCGAAAATTATCGCCAAAATCGAAAAACCTGAAGCCCTAGTTCATCTCAGAGAGATTGTCTTGGCCAGTGATGCTATTATGGTTGCTCGTGGCGACTTGGGGGTAGAATTGCCCGTAGAGCAGATTCCTATGATTCAAAAATCAATAATTCGTAAGTGTATTCATAGAGCCAAGCCCGTAATTATTGCCACGCAAATGATGGAAAGTATGATCGATCGGGTAAAGCCTAACCGTAGCGAGATTACTGATGTGGCCAATGCCGTGCTCGAAGGTGCAGATGCTGTGATGTTAAGTGGCGAAACGGCTGTAGGACAGCACCCCTCTTTGGTTGTAGAAACCATGAGTAAGATTATTGCTGAGGTTGAAAAGGAAGAAATCGTGTATAATAAAAACCTAGTTCCTCAATCACACTCACCCTCCTTTTTATCGGATGCGTTGTGTTATAATGCCTGCAAGATTGCTGATGATGTACATGCCAATGCCATTATCGGCATGACGCAAAGCGGATATACGGGATTTATGCTATCGAGCTTTAGACCCAAATCACCCTTATTCATTTTTACCAAAACTCAATCTTTGGTCAATCAATTAAGTTTGAGTTGGGGCGTACAAGCCTTTTACTACGATAAAGAAAATAGTTTAGACGAAATTATCAGCGACCAAATTCAAAGCATCAAAGACAAAGGATTATTAAAAGAAGGCGATGTGGTGATTAACACCGGAAGCACTCCTGTTGCAGAACATCTACCGACAAATACTATTAAAATTTCGAAAGTCGAGTAATCAATCGTCCAAAAGTCTGTACTCCCAATTTTACTACACCTTAGTCTGCGTTGCACCTGCTTGTCGTATTTGCATAACCTCATGTTGCAATTTTTGAATTTGTTGTGCAATCCGTGAAAGACTTGGGGCTTCGTCTTTTTTATCCGACATAACTAAGGCGCAAATAAACTGCCAGCATTCTACCACTTCCGACAGTTGTAAAGAGTAGGGCGAATACAAGGGATTGTCTGAATGCAACGCTAGATATCCTTCCTTTCTGTACAAGCGCTTATAGACGATGCCCTCATTACGGGTAACCACAATATATGTATGTCCATTTTTGATCTCTTTCCATGAATCAACATATTGACCAATGACATAACTCCCCGATTGTAAGGGCAGCATCGAATCGCCCTGTATAGGAAAAGCCCGATGCGTGCCTTTGGTTCGAAAGGGCAGCTGCATCGTAGGGAGTTTTTCTATATACTCCGGATCAGCATATCCTGTAAGATAACCTGCTGAAGCTTTTAACGTAACCACTTCGAGTACATCATTATTTTCTTTATCTACCTGGATGGGAAATAGCAATCGATTTTCGCCCACCGACATCAATTCCGTATCATCGAACTTACGCAAATCGCATTTGATGAGGGCATCGATAGCCACATGAAAGAGCGACGACATCACCATGAGGGTTTCGACAGGTGGAGCACAGCGGCCTTCTTCGTAAGAGCCAATTCGTGCCCTTGGGATATCGAGCTTGGCAGCCAATTGCTCTTGCGACCAGCTTCGAAGTGATCGCAGATGTTTGATATTGGTGGCTATCTTATGCATACTAAAATATTTAGCGTAATGTTACTAAATATTTTTTATATTTTTGAAATCGTTGTTTTTTACCCCACACAAGATCCTTAGCACTGCTAACTCATGAATCGTCAAATTGTACATATCGACCTCGACTCTTTTTTTGTATCTGTAGAACGCCTCAAACAACCCGGCTTAGCAGGCAAACCCGTATTGGTAGGCGGTAGTGGCGATAGAGGGGTTGTAGCCTCATGCAGTTACGAAGCCCGCACCTTTGGCATTCATTCGGCCATGCCCATGAAGATGGCTATACGGATATGTCCAGAAGCGATTATCGTAAAAGGAGACCCGGCTGAGTATAGTAAGTATTCGAATATTATTA
>JBEISB010000014.1:0-18965 GCA_040375635.1 Chitinophagaceae bacterium
CGTGATTACCAGCTTACGCAAAGTGCGCAAAGGTTTTCGCAAAGTGTAAATCAAGCTCCGCGTACTCTGCGTGCTATATAGTAACCAATAAGTTAGATTCCTGCTCTGCGATCTTTGCGTGATTACCAGCTTACGCAAAGTGCGCAAAGGTTTTCGCAAAGTGTAAATCAAGCTCCGCGTACTCTGCGTGCTATATAGTAACCAATAAGTTAGATTCCTGCTCTGCGATCTTTGCGTGATTACCGACTTACGCAAAGTGCGTGAAGATTTCGCAAAGTGAAGAAAAAATAAACCCCCGCATGATGCAGAGGTTTATGACTATTTATTATTTGAGATTAATGTTTAATAGGCGCTCATTCCACCACCGCTGCCACCAGAACCTCCGAAACCAAAACACATTCCGGCCTGAATGATAGACTTAGCAAAACCCACTTCAGTATACAAACCAATATTCGGTGTAAACATAAATTTCACTCCAGTAGTAAGTTCAAATCCAACGGGTGGTATTACGTTCTTCAACACGTTATAATCTGTAATACCCGCATTATTACTGTACTTCCAAGCGTATGATTTATATCCAATGCCCAAACCAGAATAAACTGCCACCTTATCAGAGTTTACATAATAAAAATTTGATCGTATTAAAGCACTCAAACTAGAGAACTTGTCTGTCTCCTTATAGGTTTGAGGGCCATTTCCGATATCATAAATAAAATCATAACCTGTTTTGTAAGAAATATAATTTATGCTTAATCCCAAACCTACTTTTTCGCCTAGCATATATTCGAATTTCGTATGGATGGGCCCTAACACAGAATATTTAAAATTCAATTCATCCGTCCATGTTTTTAAGGTGCTGTTTACGAAGGCATTGTATCCATAACCTAGACTCACATTCATAGATCCTTTAGGTAAACATTGGGCTTGTAATAAGGTTGTGCTTAGCAACATACTGCAAGCGATGAAGATAATTTTTTTCATGATATATTATTTTTGAATGGAAAGATAAACCCTAGTTTTCGGAATCAATAATTTGAATCGGTTTTATTCTCTGCATAAGAAAAACAAAAGCATCGAAACACCCTCTTAATATTCAAAATCCATTCCGAATTTTTCTTTTAATAGACGTAGATTCGGATTTCTACTCGCCATTTCTTCGTAAATTTCTTTGGTGCTGAGGATGCGTTCTCCAGTTTTCGCTTGGACTTCGGCTTGTTGCACAAACAAGACATTAATCTTTTCATTGTGATAATACGACTTAAAGAAATCAAGCAATCGATTCCGCTCTGATTTTAAATAATCAAGGGCAACCACAGTAGCCGAAATCGTTATCTCATGATTGCTAAAAGTAAGTTTGCTCTGCAAGACAGAACTCTTGTACACCATTTTTTTGGCGGCAATTAATTCTACAACCTCTAACCACGCTTGCTCTAAATTTTCTGGATTGATTTCGATAGCGGCCTTACGATTTGCGTCAGCCATTAACTTTTCGCGAGCCGCTTCTTTAATATTTTTTAATCCCCCCAAGGTAATCCCATTCGAAAGAGATGATGTTTTAGAAACTGGTTTTACAGCAGGTGGTGGTGAAGACTCTATTGGTTTGGATATTGTTTCTGCAGATGGTTTACTAACAGCCACTGCTGGCTCTATGGGTTGAATACGAGGACCAAGATTAAATAAAGGGACTATGTTACCCGTTAGGATTTTTTTTTTACTATTTCTCCGTCGTCCGAACTGAGAATTTCTACAGCCTGATGCAGGTAATTGAGCTTGATAAGACTTAACTCTACATGTAATCGTTTATTGCGCGACTGCTTATAAGAAATTTCTGCCGCATTCAATATCGATAAGGCATTGATAATATAATGTTGATTGAGTTGATTGGCTTGGTGAAAATATCTAGCTCTGGTATTTTCTGGTAAATCGAGCAACTTCACCACGCGCGAGTCTTTGCACATCAAAAGATTACGCATATGCTCCGAAAAACCATTCATAAACATATCTCCTTCGAAACCTTTGCTATTAATCTCATCATATAATACCATCACTCCACCCAAATCTTGCAACATCAACATTTCTAACATCCTGAAATAATAATCATAATCCAAAATATTCAAATGCTCTACCGTAGAGGGATATGTAATTTGGTTACTGCTAAAGCTAGCAATTTTATCCATGATCGATAAGGCATCTCGCATACAACCTTCACTCTTCTGAGCAATTAAATGCAAGGCCTCCTTTTCGGCACTGATATGTTCTTTCTCACATATCTCGGCCAAATGATCGACTGTATCCTTTGAGGTAATTCTTTTGAAATCAAAGATCTGACAGCGCGATAAAATCGTGGGTAATATCTTATGCTTTTCTGTCGTGGCTAAAATAAAAATAGCATAGGACGGCGGTTCTTCGAGTGTTTTCAAAAAAGCATTGAAGGCCGCCGAACTCAACATGTGCACCTCATCTATTATGTACACCTTGTATTTACCCGCCTGTGGTGCCAATCGAACTTGATTAATTAAATCGCGAATATCTTCTACCGAATTATTAGAAGCCGCATCTAATTCATGAATATTAAACGATGTGTTCTCTCGAAATGATACGCAGGATTGACAAGTATCACATGCCTCGGCATCGTCGGTACGATTGGTACAATTAATGGTTTTGGCCAAAATACGGGCGCAGGTTGTCTTTCCGACACCCCTGGGACCGCAGAATAAAAAAGAATGTGCGAGTTGACCGGTTTTGATGGCGTTTTTTAAGGTCGTTGTAATATGCGACTGTCCAACAACGGTATTAAAATGTTGCGGACGATATTTTAGTGCACTAACGATATACTGTTCGGCCATGGGAGCTCAAAGGTATGAAAATTCGTGAAGCTCTCTCTTTGCTTTTTGTACTTGTTCGGTTTTTTTCGGGCTGGCCCTTACCTTTGCCTCAAAAATTACTCCTTGTCATTTTCTCAAACTCTTTCTCGTTACCTATCGCTCGTTAAATTTAGTCATACTTTGTTTGCTATGCCCTTTGCCTTAATTGGTTTTACGCTTGGCTATCAATCATTAATTAGACCAAATTATTTACCACGCGCAGTAGCTTTTTATCCGGCTCTAGGTATCTACAATTCAGTTTGGGGTAAACTGATTGCTGTTATTCTGTGTATGATATTTGCCCGTAATTCGGCCATGGCTTTTAACCGGTTTATAGATGCCAAATTCGACAAACTAAATCCGCGGACTGCCATTCGTGAAATACCAGCCGGCATTATTCCCAAGCATCATGCACTTCGTTTTGTGCTGATTAATTGTGGGCTCTTTATCCTCACCACATTTTTTATCAATGTGTCATGTTTTTTGTTGTCGCCAGTTGCTTTGTTTGTGATTTTGTTTTACAGTTACACCAAACGATTTACCCCACTTTGTCATTTAGTATTAGGACTAGGTTTATCCTTAGCCCCTATTGGCGCTTATCTTGCCATAACCAACCAATTTGCTGTGTTACCCATTTTGTTTTCGGTCCTTGTTATGAGTTGGGTCAGCGGTTTCGATATCTTGTATGCGTTACAAGATGAGGAGTTCGATAGAGAAAATCAACTTCGTTCTATTCCGGTATTATTAGGTCGCCGAAAGGCCATGCTGGTTTCTAATGTTTTGCATCTTATTACGGCTGCTATTGTATTGTATATCGGCTATGCGTATTTAGGAAATGGTTGGTATTGGACGGGCGCTTCAATCTTTACGGGCCTTTTGGTTTATCAACATATTTTGGTAAAACCGACCGATATTTCCCGTATTAATTTAGCCTTCGGAACCACCAATGGAATCGCTAGTGTTGTATTTGCTTGTTTTGTCATTCTCTCTATCTTACTAACGCATGCCTAGACTACTGGCTATTGATTACGGAAAAAAACGTTGCGGTTTAGCCGTAAGTGATCCTTTGCAGATCATTGCCACGGGCCTCACTACGGTTGAAACCCGCGAGCTCTTGGCTTATTTACGAACTTACTTTTTTAAAGAAGAAGTAGAAAAGGTGTTGATTGGTATGCCTATGTCTTTGCGAAATGAAGCCACAGATGCCACCCCATTGGTAGAATCTTTTATCAAAGTCTTTCAGCAAAAATTCCCGCTCATGCCCTTGGTATTGCTTGATGAAAGGTTTACCTCCAAAATGGCATTTCAAACCATGATAGATAGTGGTTTACATAAAAAAGACCGACAAAATAAAGCCCTCATAGACGAAATTAGTGCTACCATTTTATTGCAAGGATATATGAGCAGACAATAGGTTTGTCTTGCGAATGGCAACCGAAAACATTTTGATAAAACTCAAGGGATTTCTATACATTTGCTCCTCAAAATTCTAAAGGCATGAGATACAACGAATTAGTAGCGATTTCTGGATTAAGCGGTTTATTTCAATTGCTGTCTACCAAAAGTGATGGCGCGATTGTAAAAAGTCTAGAAGATAATTCTACCAAATTCGTTCCTGCCCGCTCACATAATGTTACTCCATTAGACAGCATAGAGGTTTTTACGCAAGAGGAGAATGCTCGATTGTTTGAAGTCTTTATGAGTTTTAAAGAAAATGAAGCAAAGGCTGGGTCATTTGAATTGGCGAAGGCTGATAATAAAGCGATTAGTGCTCATTTCGCTAAGTTATTTCCTCAATACGATAAGGACCGTGTGTATGTAAGTGATATGAAGAAAATGATCAAATGGTACGCTATTCTTAAAAAGCTCGATCTCTTGCAAGAAGAAATGGCAGAAACTGAAGAAAATTCAGCCGAATAAGCATTTGCATAATCATAAAATCGAATTACTTTTACTCTTCTTAAATGAAAGATCATGAACATACCTGCTGAATTAAAATATACGAAAGAACACGAGTGGATTCGCATTGAAGGAAATGTAGCCACTATTGGTATTACCGATTTTGCGCAACACGAATTAGGAGATATTGTGTTTGTTGATATCAACACCGTTGGAGAAGAACTTAAGGCTGGTGAAATTTTCGGAACGGTAGAAGCCGTAAAAACGGTATCTGATTTGTTTTTGCCAGTATCAGGAACCATTACAGAAGTTAATGCTAGCTTAGAATCTAAGCCAGAATCTGTTAATCATGATGCCTATGGTGAGGGGTGGATGGTAAAAATGAATATCAATAACCTCGACGAAGTAGCCCAATTGCTAGACGCTACGGCTTATTCAGCCTTGGTCAGCTAGTCTTACCCAAAATATGAAAAAATTTTACTTTCAAATAAGGTCGTATTCCGGCCTTATTTTTTTTCTGTGTATCCTATGGACAGCCATCATTATTGTTGGCGGTTGTTTACCCGGCAAAGACATTCCTAGTTTAACAACACTTCCTAATATTGATAAAGTCGTTCACTTGTTGTTTTTCTTTCATTTTTTTCTACTTTGGAGAATATATTATTATAAGAAAACTAATTACGAATATAATATTTTAATAATATCTATATTATTGGGAGTCGGTATCGAATATTATCAACGATATTGTGTTGCTGGACGTAGCTATGATATCAACGATATAATAGCCGAAACCCTTGGTGCTTTTCTCGGACTATTTTTTTCTCGCTGGTTGATGATGGATACTCAATCGAATAATAAAACTTAACAATTGACGAATCCTTTATTTTTGCAAGGATAAATTTCAAAACGAATTATGTTTCCTAGATACGATGTGATTGTTGTTGGTGCTGGACATGCAGGATGTGAAGCTGCTGCCGCTGCTGCTAATTTAGGCTCAAGAACTTTATTGATTACCATGAACATGCAAACCATTGCGCAGATGAGTTGCAATCCAGCCATGGGAGGCATAGCGAAAGGACAAATTGTTCGCGAGATAGATGCCTTGGGGGGATATTCGGGAATTGTATCTGATCGTTCTATGATACAATTCCGAATGCTGAATAAATCAAAAGGTCCAGCCATGTGGAGTCCAAGAACCCAGAACGATCGCCACCTTTTTGCTTCCACCTGGAGAGAAATTTTGGAGAATACACCCAATCTAGATATTTGGCAAGACTCCGTTTCTAGTCTTATTGTTTCACGTGGAACCATTGAGGGAGTAATCACCCAATTGGGTCTAGAAATTTATGCCAAGAGTGTTGTCCTAACCAATGGGACCTTTCTTAATGGGATCATTCATATTGGAGAAAAAAACTTTGGCGGAGGAAGAATCGGCGAGAGCAAAGCAACAGGAATTACGGAGCAACTTATTCAATTGGGGTTTGAAAGCGATCGATTAAAGACAGGTACTCCTCCTCGTTTGGATGGGCGCAGTATAGACTATTCGAAAATGGAAGTTCAGGAGGGAGACGAGGATATTGTCGGATTCTCTTATCTACCTACCGAAAAACCTAAAGAGCAACGCTGTTGTTGGATTGTTTATACCAATGATGTGGTACATGACATGCTGAAAACAGGATTCGACCGCTCTCCAATGTTTCAGGGGCGGATTGAAGGCACAGGTCCCCGGTATTGTCCGAGCATTGAAGATAAAATAAACCGCTTTGCCGAAAGAGAACGTCACCAATTATTTATTGAGCCCGAAGGATGGCATACCAATGAGATTTATTTAAACGGATTCTCAACCTCATTACCCGAAGATATTCAATGGAAAGCCCTTCGCCTCATCCCGGGTATGGAAAACGTAAAAATGTATCGACCAGGCTATGCTATTGAATACGATTATTTTCCTCCTACCCAGCTAACATACAGTTTAGAGACCAAGTTAATTAAAAATCTATTCTTTGCTGGACAAATCAATGGCACTACCGGGTATGAAGAAGCGGCTTGTCAAGGAATCATGGCAGGTATTAATGCTCATCAAGCATCACATGATAAAGAAGCATTCACCTTAGGAAGAGACGAAGCCTATATCGGCGTATTAATAGATGATTTAATCAATAAAGGAACCGACGAGCCTTATCGAATGTTTACCTCAAGGGCCGAGTATAGAACTCTACTTCGGCAAGATAATGCAGACCTTCGATTGACTGAGAAGTCTTACCAACTAGGACTAGCTTCCGAAGAGCGGATGGAAATAGTAAGGAAAAAGGAAAAAGAAATCAAAACAGTCAACCACCAACTAAAGAAGATATCCCTACACCCTAATGAGGTTGCTGATTATTTTTCTGAAATTGGGACTGCACAATTAACCGAAAGAACGCCTGTCCTAAAACTTCTGCTCCGCCCCTTTGTTGATTTACCAAAATTAGCGACATGTTCTAATGAAATTAGCGAACTATTTAATCATTTTTCACGTGAAACAATTGAACAAATCGAGATACAAGTAAAGTACGAGGCATATATCGAAAAGGAAAAGGAATTAGTCGCTAAAGCCAATACACTAGAAAGTCTTATTATACCCGATAATTTCGACTACCAACCTATTTCCTCTTTATCTACAGAAGCCCGACAAAAGTTTATTAAAATCAAACCCAGAACCCTTGGACAAGCTAGTAGAATTAGTGGGGTTAACCCATCCGATATTCAAATCCTGATGGTTTATATGGGTAGATAATTAATTATCTTGTTGATATTCAATGATTTAATAACAATCCATGGGTTTATTCAGGGACATTCATGCACAGCTCAATGAGCACGCCTCCGGTAGACTTAGGATGCACGAAACAAATCAGTTTATTATCCGCCCCGCGTTTTGGCATTTCTTGCAACAAGGTGAATCCCTGGTTTTTTAAACGCTGCATTTCGGCATAAATATCATCAACTTCAAAGGCGATATGATGTATGCCCTCCCCACGCTTTTCGATATACTTAGCTACAACACCATCCACATTTCTCGAAGCCACCAATTCAATCTTACTCTCCCCTGTTTGAAAAAAAGCGGTATCTACCTGTTCACTTTCTACCGCTTCAATTTTGTAGCAGCGCGTTTGTAACAAGGCTTCATATAAAGTTATCCCTTTTTGTAAATCAGAAACAGCAATACCAATATGTTCTATCTTATTCATAATATCAAAGATGAGATTTAAAATGAAACGTTATAAATTAATCTTATCAAAATACAGAAAACTAAAGTTCATTAAGCCTTTTGCTGACCCTATATTTGCACGCGAAACAAAATTAAAACTGCGACATTATGAACTTTCCGATTTATCTCGATAACAATGCTACTACACCCTGCGATCCACGTGTCGTTGAGGCCATGCTTCCTTACTTTACGCAACATTTTGGAAATGCTGCCAGTCGTAATCACTCATTTGGCTGGGTAGCTGAAGAAGCCGTAGATTATGCCCGCGAGCAGGTCGCCAAGCTTATCGGCGCCGATCCCAAAGAAATAATCTTTACTTCAGGGGCAACCGAAGCTGATAACCTAGCCATCAAAGGTGTGTATGAAATGTATGCTACTAAAGGTAATCATATTATTACAACAACCATCGAGCATAAAGCAGTATTAGATTCTTGTAAACATCTCGAAAAACAAGGGGCTGAGGTTACTTACTTGTCGGTAAACGACGAAGGTATGATAGACCTTAACGAATTAGAGAAGGCTATCACGCCAAAAACCATTCTTATTGCCGTGATGTATGCCAATAACGAAATTGGTACCATCAACCCCATGCACGAAATCTCTGCTATTGCCAAACGTCATGGTGTATTGTTGATGAGTGATGCTGTGCAAGCGGTAGGTAAAATACCTGTCGATGTTAACAAAGACGGGATAGATTTAATGGCTTTTACTGCGCATAAAATGTATGGACCAAAAGGTGTAGGCGCCTTATATGTTCGTCGTAAAAATCCTCGTGTGAAAGTCACTGCCCAAATAGGTGGTGGCGGTCATGAAAGAGGCATGCGTAGTGGGACATTAAACGTTGCTGGTATTGTAGGTTTTGGTAAGGCCTGCGAAATCTGTATGCAAGAGATGGAAAGCGATACAAAACGAATCATTAGTCTCCGCGATAAACTAGAATCAAAACTATTACTCGTTGAAGAATCGTATTTAAATGGTCACAAAACGAACAGACTACCTCATGTTGCTAATATTTCTTTCAAGCATGTAGAAGGGGAAGGTTTGTTAATGGGTATTAATAAATATATTGCCTTGAGTAGTGGTAGCGCTTGTACTTCTGCTTCCCTAGAACCGTCTTATGTATTAAAGGCACTAGGATTGGGTGATGATTTAGCGCATAGCTCCCTTCGTTTTGGCCTTAGTCGTTTCTCTACCGAAGAGGAAGTGGATTATACAGTGAAAGCAGTAAGCGATACAGTACACAAATTACGCGAAATGAGTCCCCTTTGGGAAATGTATAAAGAAGGAATCGACTTGAATACTATCGAGTGGGCAGCCCATTAAAAAACGTAAAGAATATTGAAAATCCCGAAAGAAAAAGGATATTACATGAAATCCTCTATCTTTGGTTTTATAATTTGAATAGTATGAAAAAACTGATCTTAATGCTGTTGGCTATGGCTGGCATGCAAGTTGCCCAAGCCCAATATAGCAATACCAAAATGGAGGTAGGACAAAAAGCTCCTGAATTGCAATATGCAGATCCGGATGGGAAGACCTTGAAGTTATCAGAGATTAATGACAAGCGTGTCATCCTCCTCGACTTCTGGGCTTCATGGTGTGGTCCATGTCGTATGTCCAATCCGGGACTCGTTGAGTTTTACAACAAGTACAGCAAAAAGAAATACAAGAAAGCAAAAAATGGTTTTACCGTTGTGAGCGTTTCTTTAGACAAAGCCAAAGAACCATGGATTGAAGCTATCAAAAAAGATAAATTGGTATGGCCTTATCATATGAGTGACTTAGGGGGATGGCAGAGTAAAGCCGCAGCTGAGTATGGTGTTATGTTTGTGCCGCAATGTTTTTTAATTGATGCGAACGGTATAATTATTGGAAAATATAATCATGCCGAAGAATGCGAAAAAGACTTGGAAAGATTACTCGCTGAATAATGTCCCCCTCTTCCAAGCTGATCATTATTACCGCTCCTTCTGGATCTGGTAAGAGCACTATCGTTCAGCATTTATTATCGCATTTTCCTCAACTCTGTTTTAGTATTAGTGCATGTACTCGAAACCCTCGTCAAGGTGAGCGTGATGGTGTGAATTATTATTTTATCAGCATAGAAGATTTTACCCGTAAGATTAGTCAGCACGAATTTGCTGAATTTGAAATGGTTTATGAAGGTAAGTATTATGGTACCCTTACATCCGAATTGGAAAGAATCTGGCATCATCAACAAACGCCCCTCATTGATATCGATGTACAAGGCGCACTTCGATTAAAAAAACACTACGGACAACAAGCCTTAACTCTTTTTATCCAAGCACCCAATCTAGAAATACTTGAACAACGATTACGGAAACGACAAACAGAAACAGAAGAAAGTCTGCAAGAACGATTACTTAAAGCTAGCCACGAACTTACCTATGCAAACCAATTCGATGCATTCGTAGTGAATGATGACTTACAAACAGCTTGCAACGAAACCATCTCTATCATTAAAAAATTTTTGGATGTCAATCCTTCCACCCCCAACTAAATGCTAACGACGATTATATATATAGTGATTTGCTTGGTGTTTATCGGGTTTTTTAGCGGTATTGAAATTGCCTTTATATCCGCCAGCAAACTCAATATCGAATTGAAACGTAAACAAGGCTCTTATGCAGGTAAAGTTCTTTCGAAATTTATGGAAGAACCCGCAACCTTTATCGGAACAAGTTTGGTGGGTATTAATATTACCTTGGTAGTTTATGGTTTGTTGATGACCGAGATTACCGATAGCTTTTTTGATCTGATACAACTACATAATGAATACCTGCGTTTATTATTAGATACTTTATTCGCAACAATCATTGTCTTGATATTAGGCGAGTTTATTCCAAAAGCCATCTTTCGTTCTAAGGCCGAATCTATCTTAACTATACTCACCATTCCGATTCAATTCTTTTATTACCTTCTCTTCCCAATCGCCAAATTCTTTGTACAAATTTCAGAATTCATTCTCAAATATTTGTTTAATGTTCGCATTGCAGAAAACAAACCCGTGTATTCTCGTATTGATCTCGAACAGTTTGTAAAACAGATGCGTACCGGACAAGATAAATTAGAAGATGCGAATACAGATTTATTTGAGAATGCGCTGAATCTATCGCATGTCAGGATAAGGGAATGTTTGATACCTCGCAATGAAATCGAAGCCGTACCGATTCAAATGCCTGTTGCTGATGTGAAGAATTTATTTCTCGAAACAAAACTATCCAAGATTTTAGTTTACGAACACTCAATCGATAATGTGCTCGGTTATCTCCATCACCTAGATTTTTTAAAGAGTCCCACAGAATTACGGGCTGTATTGCACCGCATCCCCACCATACCCGAAACCATGCATGCCGTTGATTTATTAAATCAATTTACCAAAGAAAGAAAGAGCATTGCTTGGGTTATCGACGAATTTGGTGGAACCGCCGGAATCGTTACCATGGAGGATATCTTAGAAGAAATATTTGGTGAAATCCATGACGAATATGATGTAGAAGAATATGTAGAAACGCAAATATCTGCTTCTGAATATATTTTATCGGGACGATTAGAAATAGATCATATCAATCAGAAGTTTGGATTAAAACTACCTGATGATGACGCAGAAACATTATCGGGATACATTATTGAAAACCATGAATCCATACCCAAACAGAAAGAAAAAATTGTGATTGGGGATTATGAATTTGATATCCTCGCTGCTTCTGAAACGAGAGTAGACATGGTTAAAGTAAAGGCCCTACTACCTAAAAAGAGAAAAAACTAATTGCTCCATGAAAGCCATGTTGCTTGCCGCTGGATTGGGTACAAGACTAAAACCCTTTACTGACTTTCATCCCAAAGCACTCGCCCTAGTTAACGGCAAAACATTATTACAGAGAAACATTGAGTATTTAAAAAGTTTTGGGGTTGATGGCATCATTATCAATGTACATCATTTTGCCGAACAAATTATACAGTTTCTAGATGCCCATCATTCGTTTGGTATCGACATACAAATTTCTGATGAAAGAGACGAGGTACTAGAAACGGGTGGAGGCTTGCTTAAAGCAAAAGAGTTTTTCGAAAAAGAGAAGACGCCCTTTGTCTTGATGAATGCGGATATCTTGACCCAATTATCCCTATCGGACATGTTGAGGTTTCATAAAGAACATCAACCCCTTGCAACACTTGCTGTCAGTAAAAGGAGCAGTAGCAGACATTTTTTGTTTAATGAGCAACAACAACTTTGCGGGTGGGAAAACACCCAAACGAACGAAGCAATCTATTGTCGACATGACAATCCCTTACATGCGATGGCCTTTAGCGGGATTCATATTATTGAACCTCAATTATTTTCGTTCATTACTCATAAAGGGAAGTTTTCGATGGTAGATGTTTACCTAGATGTAGCCACCCAGCAAATTATTTTAGGCTATGACCATACTGGGATTGCTTTGATAGATGCCGGTAAGCCAGAAAGTATAGTCGCCGCTGAAAAACTATTTTTCTAATGTAGCTTTGAGCGCTCATGTTTGCCATTGTTGATATAGAAACCTGCGGATCTAAATTTGCGTTTCGTAAGGGACGAATTATAGAAATCTGTATACTCATTCACGATGGTATGAGTGTAGTAGATAAGTTTTCTACCCTCATTAATCCAGAATGTTATATCTCTGGATTTTATACACAGATATCGGGCATTACCAATGAGATGGTTGCGGATGCGCCCAAGTTCCATGCAGTCGCTAAGGAAATTATCGCCTTTACAGAAGGTAAAATCTTTGTTGCCCATAATGCCGCCTTTGATTATCACTTTGTGCGTGATGAATTTGCTTCGATGGGATATACATTTAGACGAGAAACCTTATGCACTGTAAGATTGAGCCGTAAACTCATTCCAGGTAAAAAGTCTTATAGTCTTGGCAATTTGTGTGCAGACATCGGAATACAAATTGAAAATAGACATCGTGCAGAAGGTGATGCTGTGGCCACAGCGAAGTTGTTAGATATACTGTTGCAATTGAAAACTCAAAGCAAGGAATATAAGACCAAGAGTGTAACCCAGATCATGACAACCAAAGTACAGAATATCAAAAAGTACATTGTTGATAAACTACCAGAGCGTTGTGGCGTTTATTATTTCTTAAATAGAGAAGGACAAATCATCTATATCGGCAAGAGTATTAATATGTATAGTCGCGCCATGAGCCATTATAATACAGACCTCAAAAAAAGTAAAGCCATGCTACAAGATATACATGATGTAGATTTTGTGGAAACAGGTAGCGAATTAATCTCCTTATTACTCGAATCCCAAGAAATAAAAAAACACCAACCTCTGTATAACAGACAAAGAAAGAAAAAGGTATTTACCCATGCGATTGATTTTTTCTCAGACGAACAAGGCATATTAAACCTGCGGATTATTCCCTTCGAAGATTCACAAAATGCCTTACTCTCTTTCAATCATTATACTACAGCGCGCGAACGTTTAGAACAATGGATTGACGAGAAAGAATTATGCTTACGCTACTGCGGACTAACTACAGAAGGATCCGTATGCTTTCATCATCAAATAAAAAAGTGCAGGGGTATTTGTGCAGAACAAGAATCCATACCAAGCTATAACGAGCGCGTAAACACAGTAGTAACGGCGCATACATTTCCAAAGAAAGACTTTATCATACTCGATAAAGGACGAACGCATGATGAAAAGTCGTTTATATTGGTTCAAGATTATACATACATGGGTTATGGCTACCTCGAAGAAAATATGAGCTTTAGCACTGTTGATGATTTTTGTTCTCATATAGAAACCAAACAAAGGCATCCCGACGAACACGAAATAGTAAGGGCATGGTTAAAACAACAGAAGAATCCCAGAATGATATCTTTTTCTTGATTTTGCTTTAACAAAATATTACGCGCAATTGCTGAACAAGGCTGAATCGATTATCTACATTTGATATCGTAAAACATATAAGTCATGAACACACAAGTAGAAAAAACAGAAACAGACATTCTCGAAAATGCGAAAACACAGAAATCAAAGATTCTTTTGGTAGAAGATGATATGAATTTTGGGAAGGTGTTGAAAAATTATCTCGAGCTAAATGACTACGTTGTAGAACTTGTTAGGGACGGTATTTTGGGCTTAGCTGCATTCCGTCGTGAAAAGTACGACTTATGTTTGCTTGATGTCATGATGCCCAATTTAGATGGCTTTGCCTTAGCCGAGGAAATCCGTAATATCGATTTAGATATTCCTCTCTTTTTCTTGACAGCGAAAAATATGAAAGATGATATCTTGAATGGATATCGTTTAGGCGCTGATGACTATATATTAAAACCTTTCGACAGCGAAATTCTCTTGCATAAGATCAAAGCCATACTAAAGCGCAATGCGGAAAAGATGGAAAAGCAAAACGAGAATTTCGAATTCACTTTTGGACGCTTTCAATTCAATAGCAAACTTCGTGAGTTGAAGATTGATGAAAAGCAGTTTACGTTATCTCCGAAAGAAAATGCCCTTCTGCGAATGCTTTGCGAGAACAAAAACGACTTATTACCACGCGATCAAGTCTTAAAGAAAATTTGGGGAAGTGATACGTATTTTAACGGACGAAGCATGGATGTGTATATTGCCAAATTACGGAAGATGCTGAAAGAAGACGAAGCCGTAGAAATCGTAAACATACACGGTAATGGATTCCGTTTGGTGGTTCCAGAAGCGTAAGTCAAATCATACTAATTTTTTTTCCAGAATAGACTGGGCATTACCTTTGCCACATGCCCGATATCATTGCCCTTTTACCTGATAATATTGCCAACCAAATTGCGGCCGGAGAAGTTATTCAACGACCTGCCAGTGCGGTAAAAGAATTACTCGAAAATGCTATTGATGCCGGAGCTACACAAATCCATTTGATTATCAAAGAGGCTGGTAAAGAGCTTATTCAAGTTATTGACAATGGCAAAGGAATGAGTGCTACTGATGCCCGCCGTAGTTTTGAGCGGCATGCTACCTCCAAAATCAAAAACATAGACGATCTCTTTGCCATCCGTACCATGGGATTTCGGGGTGAGGCATTAGCCTCCATAGCCGCTGTAGCGCAAGTAGAATTAAAAACGCGACAACCCGAAAACGAGACAGGCACTTGCATAATCACTGATAATAGTATCATACGCTCACAAGAAGTTTGTCAAGCCGAACCAGGAACCAGTATTTCCATCAAGAACTTATTCTTTAATGTTCCAGCACGACGTAATTTTCTGAAAAGCAATACCGTCGAAATGCGACATATTGTTGATGAGTTCACAAGAGTAGCGATGGCAAACCCTGATATCGCTTTTCGCTTCACTAATAATCAGTCTGATTTATTTCGATTAGAAAGAGGTAAACTAAAACAACGCGTTATAGCATTACTTGGAAATACAGTAAGCAATAAATTAGTACCCGTCGAAGAGCCTACCGATGTAGTGCAGATTCGTGGTTTTGTGGCCACACCCGATGCAGCCAATCGAACCCGAGGAAGTCAGTATTTTTTTGTCAATAATCGCTACATAAAAAGTGCTTATCTAAATCATGCCGTTACTCAGGCATACAGCGACTTGTTGGCCAAAGATGAATTTCCTGTGTTTATTTTATTTATTGAAATAGATCCACAGCGTGTTGATATAAACGTACATCCTACCAAACAAGAAATCAAATTCGAAGATGAGCGAATCATTTACTCCTTTGTAAACGCTGCCGTGAAACATGCACTTAGTAAATATAGTGTTGCTCCATCATTAGATTTTAGTCTTGATGCCGGTATCGAAAAACTCCCTTCTGTTACACAACCCTTTAGTGAAAGAACCAAAGAACAAACCAAAGGAGATTTTTTGTTTCAGTCTTTTACAGATGGAGGTCAAGCACACTTCCTCAATAAGAAAGAGGATATGCGCCACTGGAAAGAATTATATAGTATTCAAAGTCAATTTGAACAAGCACCCAAAAACTTATCCTTACCGAATGCCGATGAAGAACCTATAAATACTTCACCAGGACCTTTGCTACAAGAAGAATTTAAACCCTCGTTTTTACAAATCAATACAGCTTATATTATCGCATCAAGTAAACATGGGTTTTTATTAATTGATCAGAAATTAGCACACGAAAGAATTTTATTTGAACGTTATCAGAAAGCAGCACAACAACCTGTGAGTAGACAAAGATGTTTACATCCACAAACGTTTGAATGGACAACCTCTGATGCTATTTTGTTAGCCTCTATTTTACCTGAACTTTTTTTGTTGGGATATGAAGTTGAATCGTTTGGAAACAATACATTTATCTTACAATCGATCCCTGCTGATATTCCGGGTGGACAAGAACAACAAACCTTACAAAAGCTATTAGAAGATTTGAAACACGAATCATCATATGCTAAAACAGATGTTAGGGAAAATATCATTCGTGCTATGGCTCGACAAATGTCAATCTCTCATGGCAAGAAATTGAACAGTCTTGAAATGGAGAAATTAGTCAACGATTTATTTCTTTGCGAACAACCCCAATATTCTCCTAGCGGAAAAAAAATCCTAGCAAAACTAAATCAACGAGAAATTGAACAGTTGCTTCAGCATGCGTAACTTATTATTATTTCCACTCCTGTGTACTAGCCTATTTAGTGCCTGTAAAAAAGATACGATAACCCTGCAAGTAAACAGCTGTGGAGTACCCACTATGAATCGTCTTAATACCATTCATTTCGTTAGCCCTACCATTGGATACGCAGCAGGAGGAATACAATTTTCAGAACCCACCTTAGTAAAAACAGTTGACGGGGGTATTAGTTGGCAATCGATTGATTTACCTAAAAATGGTGAACAAAAAGAAATTTATGGTCTTGATGCCGATATCAACGGACAGATAATCACCTGCGGATATGGCGGAACCGTATTTATCAGTACTGATTCTGCCAATACCTTTCGTTATCATCAACATAGCAGTTGGAAAGAATTAAGAGATGTATCTATTCGTTCAGCAGATTCGGCATGTATTGTTGGGGGTATCGATTTTGATATGGGCCATATCAGCGCTGTTCGTTGTGATGGTTCAGGTAACTTTCAATTCTATCGTCAATTTAATTTCGAACTTCGTGATATAGATTTCATAGACTCTTTACGAGGTTATATAGCAGGCTATGGTGCAATCTTAGTTACCCATGATGGGGGACAACATTGGGATTTTACTAACGCGAAAAATGATTTCTTTGTCAGTATGTGCTGGAAAAATAGCCAAGAAGGAATAGCGGTTGGCTATGAAGGTAGTATTATAAAAACTGAAGATGGTGGAGAGCATTGGAAAACCGTACGTAATGGAAATTCCATCACGACAAAAAAAATACATCTCCTAGCCGTAGAACGAAATACCAATACGAACCTAATAGCTGTTGGTGAAAAAGGGATCGCCTTATTCAGTAAAGATAATGGCGATACGTGGTTAGAGATTCAATCGTTCACACAACAACATTTACGCTCTGTTTCTTTTCGAGATCCGGAGCATGCCTTTATCTGCGGTGATAATGGCCATATTTTTTGTGTTACAGAATAGATAATGAATAAAAAACTATTGAATCCCTAATTGTTCACTTAGTGCCAACATACGATCAATAGGTTTTTTTGCAGCGAGTCGTAAGGTTTCATCCATAAGAAGCTCAGGCAATTCATACTTCATACAGAGATATAGTTTTTCAAGCGTATTTAATTTCATGTGCGGACAATCATTACAGGCACAGCTATTGTTTGGTGGTGCAGGGATAAAACTTTTCTCCTGAGCATTTTTTATCATCTGATGTAAAATACCTGTCTCCGTAGCCACAATAAAGCTATTTGATTTTTCTTTCTTCGTATAATCTAGTAATTGTGTTGTACTTCCAATAAAATCAGCCATTTGCAAAACAGCTTCTTCACATTCTGGGTGTGCAATGAACTTTGCTTCCGGATGACGGATTTTGAGCTTTGTTATTTTTTCAAGACTAAAAATTTCGTGCACCATACAAGACCCATTCCACAATACCATCTTTCTGCCAGTCTGTTTATTGATATAAGCACCTAGATTTTTGTCTGGGGCAAAAATAATCTTTTGTTCTACAGGTAAACTTTCTACGATTTTTTGTGCATTACTGCTAGTACAAATGATATCACTCAACGCTTTAATACCCGCACTGCAGTTTATATATGAAATCACCAAATGATCAGGATGTTGATGTTTAAACTTTTCGAACAAAAATGGAGGGCAACTATCACTCAAAGAACAACCGGCATGTAAATCAGGCAAGACAACCTTTTTTGAGGGATTTAAAATCTTTGCCGTTTCAGCCATAAAATGAACACCTGCAAAAACAATCATATCAGCATTTGTTTGCTGGGCTTTACGGGCTAAACCTAAACTATCCCCAATATAGTCTGCCACATCTTGAATATCTGGCTCTTGGTAATAATGTGCCAGGATAATGGCATTCTTTTCACGTTTCAAATGTTGAATTTCCGCAAAAAGATCCAATTGAGGATCCACATCCATATCAATGAATCCCATTTTTTCAAGTTTATCAAGATTGACATTCATAGTATTAATGATAAAATAATTTTTAAAAAAAGATTTTTAGTACTGTTATTAGGGCTGTGAATACGTGAAGAACTAAAGAATATCCACCTTGCAAAAGTGATACTAAATTGTTTATGCCAAGGGTTATTCACAATAAATTCTTGCTAATTCACAATCAAAACTTATATTTTATAAGGGATACAGCCAAAATTTACTTTTTTGTGGATGAAATCAAGATGTATAAACAAATAGGATGTGGGTTGTGAATAGACGTACAATAATTCGTGTAGAATTTGGACTCTATCCACAGAAAATAGCCGTTGTAAAACGAAGGGTGTAAAACCCATCCTAAATCACG
>JBEISB010000242.1:0-2512 GCA_040375635.1 Chitinophagaceae bacterium
TAATCCGGGTTTCCCTTCTACTTTATTGTATTGAATATTTACAAACTGAAATACGCCTAATTGATTGAGTCGGTTGACCGTAATTTCAAAATCACTTGTGTTATAGGTATCACCTGCATGAATAAATACATTTTGCGTAATCACTTTACGATTTACCGGCAAGGTTCGATAACTAAAATAAACATTATCCAATTCCGTATCCATACGCCCGGTATTGCCTTCGCGCTCGTCATCGGGGGTTACAATGTTGACGTGCACCTGATTGATAGCATACAATTGCGCGTATGAAGTGTCTCTCGATTTCGCAATGTGCAAGCTAACATCGATAAGATGATTCTCCGTTTCTGGCTTATAGGTAAGGGCTTGTTGAAAAGGGTCTTCGAGCAAACCCCTAATACGATCTTTATCCGTTGTATCGATGGTAAAGATGATATTATCTGATTTGAAGTCGTAATACCCCATGTTGCGTATTACTTTATACAAACGATCTCGCTCTACGCCGCATTGAATAGCTGTATAGGCTGTTCCGGGAATCAAAACACTACCCTTCACATGATCAGCTAAGACTTGTTGTAAGGAAGGGTCTGTCGACACATAATTCACCTTGCGGATGGTATAATTTTTTCCAGCATTAACTCGATAAACAACATCGGTACGCTGGGGGCCTTTTTCCTCAAACTGATAATCCACGGTGGCATAGAAGTACCCCAAATTTTCCATGTACTGCCGCATAAAGGACTGCGATTTGAGAATTTGAAAGGTATCGAGCAAGGCCGGTCGTTCTACTTTATGCTTTAATATTTTTGCGTTTAAGGAATCTCTCTCGTACAAATCGAAATGATGATTATAACGCCAGAGTTTATACTTGGGTAAAAAACGTAAATCGAAAAGATGCGTATTCGTCACAGGCTGCGCCAACGACAAGAGCACGCTTTCTGTTTCCCCTTTGTATTTGAGTGGCTTTTGGGTTTGCAATACAACCCGGTTTTCGTTGAGTAATGTTTGATTTTGCGACAGGTGTTTGGTATACTTGCACGAAACAAGCTGCAGACAGCCTACTATCAGCAATCCGTAAACGAGGCTATATGTGGATTGAAACTTCACCCAAACATGGTTACAAAAGCGCAATTTAAACATATTCAATTACTGGCCGATAAAAAATATAGACGCGAGCATAAGCAATTTGTGGTTGAGGGTGAAAAAATGGTCGCTGAGCTATTATCCTCTTCGCTAACTATCGATATCCTATATGCTCTACCTGAATGGATTGAAGCCAACGCCTCTATTCTTCATCACTATCCCGTGGTGACGGTAGCCTATTTTGAACTCGAGAAAATGAGTTCATTCAAAACCCCCAATCAAGTATTAGCTATTGTAAGTATGCCTGTTTGGACAGAGCCCTCTTTTACTTGGGCCTTACTATTGGATGGCATTCAGGACCCCGGAAATTTTGGATCCATTATTCGTATTGCCGATTGGTATGATATTTCTGCAGTATACCGCACCGAACTTTGTGCCGACCCCTTCAATCATAAAGTGATACAAGCTAGTATGGGAAGTATATTTCGGATCCCTGTGCATTCGGTAGATCCGGTTCAATTTCTACAACAACAAGCTGAGATTCCTAAGTATGCAGCTGTATTACAAGGTACAGATGTTCATAATCTTCAAACTTCAGAAAAAGGCATCCTGATGATTGGCAACGAATCGAAAGGAATACAAGATGAGTTGTTAGCCTTATCGTCGCATCGGATTTCTATTCCTAGCCGCGGCAAAGCCGAAAGCTTAAACGCAGCCGTTGCCACCGGAATTCTATGTGATGTTATCTTGTCTAAAAGTTAATCTATATTTGCAGCTAAACCATTATACCTGAATTCAGGTCTTGATAAAAAAAATAGTATGAAAAGAATTCTTTTATTCGCTCTCCTACTGTGTGTAGTTATCCCTTCCTTTGCGAGCTGGAAAAGAGCAATGCTTCGCGTTAAACACGAATTAGGCCGAAATATCTCTATCGAAATTGACGGACGACGTTACAATAAAATGAGTCGTTCCTTAACAGTAGAAGATTTGACACCGGGTCGTCATCGTGTTCGCATTTTTAAATATAACACCAATGGACATGGTTACAGTACCGGTAAACTAATTTACCAAGGTATGATTGAAGTTAGACCTGGTAGAATTTATTACTGTATTGTGAATGAGGGCAACTTAGATGTAGAAGAAAACTGCTGTATCGATGATTATGGACATTGGAATCAAAATGATAGTTGGGAGCCTCGTGAGAAATGGGAAAGACCATCTTACGGACAAGATGATGATCCCGAATTATCTTGGAATAATAACAATCGTTGGAATCAAGACGACAACAGAGGGCATCATAATAATAACCAAGGAAATTACAATGACAACCAATGGGATAATTATAACGGACAAATGAGTGAAGGTCGTTTTAGTGAACTAATTGCTCAAATCCGCAAGGCCTCTTTTGAAAATTCAAAAACCAGTGTTGCTA
>JBEISB010000155.1:0-5325 GCA_040375635.1 Chitinophagaceae bacterium
CTTCGCAGAAAGGAACAAATTCGTAAAAGATGGCATTGTTGAGAATCAGTTTAATACCGGGTGTGCCGGGACGAGCCTGAAAGCCAAACGAACCTTCGGAGGCCATATAGGTTTCGATATAGGTAATCGGTTTCCCTAAGAGATTTTTAAAATTCTCTCGATACGGTTCAAACGACACGCCTCCATGAATATACAAAGCCAGATTAGGCCAAATGTCATGAATGTTTTTTACCTTATGATATTTGATAATTTCTTCGAAGACAATTTGTACCCAAGCTGGTACACCACATACAGTACCTACATTCCAAGTGGGAGCCTTCCGTACAATCAGCCGAATACGATCTTCCCAGCGAGGCCTGCGCGAAATCCCTTGTCCCGGTTTATAGAATAGAAAGGATAACCACTTCGGCATGTTTTTAGCGCTAATCCCGCTCATATCGCCTTCGTAATAATCGCCTCTTTCAAACAAGGAAGTCGTTCCGCCTAGCATTAATATTCCTTTATCAAACACATCCGAAGGCAGATCAAAATTCTGCATCGAATAAAATTGTTTAAATCCGGCACGCTTGGTAGACTTAATCATATCGTCCGTGACCGGGATATGTTTACTCGAACTTTCGGAGGTGCCCGAACTCAAGGCGAAATATTTAACTTTTCCGGGCCAACAAACATTGGGTTCTCCTTCTTGACAATGTTTCCACCAGCGGTTATACATCTGGTTATAATTATGGTAAGGAACTGTTTTTTTGAAAACCTCATAAGGATTTTCTTCGCGAAGCAGTTCGCGAAAACGATAATGCTTTCCGAAATGGGTTTGCTTTGCCTTAGTAAGAAGTCTTGTAAAGACCTGCATCTGATAAGAGCGTGGGGTACCCGTTTGAATCGTAAACTGCTGACGAATACGAAGCGAACGGGCAATCAGATTTCCGAGTATGGCCAATGTAAAATTTGTTTAAGGGGAGGCAAAAATAGCAGTTTCGAATGAATATTTCTGCATCAGATTTCTTATTTGGCAGAACGAGTTAAGGGTTAGATTGGGTTTCGACCGACAAGCGACTATGTTTACGGCTGTATAAGAAATACACGCATAACCCAACCACTAACCAAAGGGTAAATCGCAGCCAGTTGGTATAACTCTCTTGGGCCATTAAATAAAAGCAACTCACCAAACCGAATACGGGTAGTAACGAAAAGTTTTTTCGAAAGCTAAACCAAGTAACGATAGTGGTGACTATCCAAAACAATAACATAGGGAGTCCATCCAGGCTAAATAAGCCCTTAAAATGTCCGGGAGTCAAGTATGCCACCAATGCTACGGACAATCCATAACAGAGGGGAACGATATACCGGCCACTAATAAATGGAACCTTGAAACGAGATGTTGTAGGATTGGGTAATTGATGAATCACGATGATGCCGCCACAAACCAATACAAAGGCAAATAAGGTTCCGATACTGGTTAGTGAAATCACGACATCTAAATTCAAAAACAAAGCAGGTACGGCAACGACAAGGCCCGTAAGTAGGGTAGAGAAGGAAGGGGTTTTAAATCGCGGATGGATACGAGAAAAAATTTTCGGCAATAGCCCATCTCTGCTCATCGCCATCCAGATGCGAGGTTGTCCCATCTGAAAAACCAATAAAACACTGGCCGTTGCAATAATGGCGCTAACGGCTACAATGCCTGCAAGTATAGGCATGCCACGCTGTTCGAAAATAAGGGCAAGCGGATCGCCCACATTCAGCTGTGTATACGATACCATACCTGTTAGTACCAAGGCTAAGGCAACATACAAGACGGTACAAATGATAAGGGCATACATCATTGCGCGGGGCAAGTCCCGTTGTGGATCCTTACATTCTTCGGCGGTTGTCGAAATCGCATCAAAGCCAACATAAGCAAAAAATACAGCCGATACTCCTTTTAAGATGCCGGACATTCCGTTGGGCGTAAAGGGGTGCCAGTTTTCGGGATGCGTATAATAGGCGCCTAAGACAATCACCAAAAAAATGACTAGCAATTTCAAAATCACAAATAAATTACTAGCCGTGCGACTTTCTTTGATGCCTACAAATACGATAGCGGTAATAATTACTACAATGGCAAAGGCGGGAAGGTCCATAATCAAATGAAAGTTGCCCCAATGAGGTGATTGCATCCAAGCATTATATTTTTCGGTATTAAAAAAGCTAGATATACCTAGTGTGCTTGCTTGTTGTTGAATGCAGTGCAAGCCAGATAAAATATCAGATTGCGATATTGGAACCCAATGCGAAATAGATTGTATGGTGGCATTGAGGTTTGGTAATGACAAGGCATTTAGTTGTTGCAAGTAATGGGCAGCTGCATCTGCTTTTGAAAACTCGGCATGAGCGGTGGCATAATCCATCGTAAGCCAGTCGGGGATGGGTAGACCGGCACTGTTCATGAGGTGGGTAAAATAATCGCTCCACGAAATGGCCACGGCAATATTTCCAATGGCGTATTCCATTAGTAAATCCCATCCGATGATCCAGGCAAATATTTCGCCAAACGCAACATAGGCGTAAGTATAGGCACTTCCCGATACCGGCACCGTGCTCGCAAACTCGGCATAGCATAAGGCAGCAAATCCACAGGCAATCGCTGTAAAGAGGTATAGAAAAATAACCCCCGGACCACCATCATAGCAGGCCTTTCCGATACTGCTAAAAATACCTGCGCCGATGATAGCGGCAATACCAAAGAATGTGAGATCGCGTACACCTAATACTTTGTGCAAAGAGAGTTGTTCGCCATCTCCGTATCCTGCGGCTGCGTCGGCAATAATGTTATCGATTTTTTTCTTGCGGAAGAGTCCTTGCATTGGCTTTGTTTTGAGGCGATTAAGTTACTATCTATCTAATTCAATTACAATAAATATCTTTAGGCGGTGGAAGAACGATTTAGAATTCGCAAGGCCGAGGGTAAGACGTTTATTTTCGATTTTATTCGTCGTAAAGAAGTTGTGCTTACCCCCGAGGAATGGGTAAGACAACAAATTTTATATTACCTGGTGCACTACTTGCAATATCCACCGGCCTTAATTTCTGTGGAGAAGCAAATTCGAGTGGGTAGTCGCAATCGCCGCTATGATATTGTGGTGTATCGTAACGACGTACCTTGGTTGATTATCGAATGCAAAGCCGAAGATGCGGTGTTAAACGACAAGGTGTTATCTCAATTGTTAGCTTATAATTCAACCTTACGGGTAGCCTATCTCTGCATTAGTAATGGACATCAGATTTTTACATTTGATATCATGCATCTAAAATGGGAGACATCGCTTCCTGTTTATCATCCTTAGTCTTATCCAAACAAAAACCCCACAAGCAAGCTCATGGGGTTTCTGAAATCTAATCACTAACAAAATCGTGTTGTTTTTAGCTGCAACCCGTTGTGGTTCCGCAGTTTGGACACATATAACATGTACCGTTGCGCAGGGTTATGTTTCCACAAGAACGACATAGGGGAGCATCGGCGCTAGTACCTAACATTTTCTTTTTGTCTAGATCGCTGATTCCGGCAGCGGCCATGGCTTTTTGAGGAACCACATCGCCTACAGGTTTAGTTTCGGGGCGAGCAGAAAGCGCGGTAATCCGAACGTTCGATAATTCTTCGGTACCTTCTACCGGAACATCCCATTCGTCTTGTCCGGTATTGCCTACTGATTGCACATGAACTAAATCGGTACGACCAAGGTATTCGTAGCCTAAAGCACGGAAGATATAATCTACAATGGATGTCGCGTTTTTAATATTCGGGTGATCGACCATACCGGCAGGTTCAAATCGAGTGAAGATGAACTTGTCGACAAACTCTTCTAACGGAACCCCGTATTGTAAACCAATCGAGATGGAAATAGCGAAGCAGTTTAACATACTACGCATGGTAGCACCTTCTTTACTCATGTCGATAAAAATTTCGCCTAAAGTACCGTCACCATATTCGCCCGTGCGCAAAAACACGGCTTGTCCGCCAACCTTAGATTTAATCGTATACCCGCGTCTTTTGGCTGGTAAGTTTTTACGCTCAACGATAGAAGATAGTTTGCGTTTTAATTTGGTATCCGGACTCGCCTGAACGCGCTTGTTTACCTCTTCTAAGAGTTCGTCGATTGTGAGTTTCCCTAAATCATGAATTACATTTTCGGCAATCGCTTGAATGGTTTCGCTAACCTCTTCTTCTTTTTCTTTTTTATCTGATTTGTTGGATAATGGCTGGCTCAGCTTGCTACCATCGCGATAGAGGGCATTGGCTTTAAGACCAAGTTCCCAACTTAAGCGGTAGCAATCTTTAATCTCATCGATATTGGCTTCATTAGGAAGATTGATCGTTTTAGAAATCGCACCAGAAATAAAAGGTTGAGTAGCTCCCATCATACGGATATGACCGGCAAAGTGAATAAAGCGTTGCCCTTTTTTACCACATTTGTTGGCACAATCAAACACCGGAAGATGTTCTTCTTTCAAGAAGGGAGCCCCTTCTAACATCATCGTTCCGCATACATAATCGTTGGCCTTGTCGATCTCTTCGTCTTTGAACCCGAGTTCGTGCAAGAGAGAGAAAAGCGGACTCATATATTGCTCAGGCGTAAACCCTAAACGTTGTAGGCATTCTTCGCCGAGATTGTAATGATTGAAGACAAACGTGATATCGAATGAACTTTCAACAGAGGTATCGAGTTTTTTCAGTTCTTCGGCAATAAATCCTTTTTCGCTAAGCGATTGATGATTGATGAAAGGAGCGCCGGCAAAGGTTCCATGTCCTTTGGCATATTTTACAATGGCGTCATTTTCTTTATCGCTATAGCCGAGATTTTTCAGGGCCGTTGGAATACTTTGGTTGATGATTTTGAAGTAACCACCGCCACTTAATTTCTTGAACTTTACTAAAGCGAAATCGGGTTCCACACCGGTGGTATCGCAATCCATCACCAAACCAATCGTTCCGGTAGGTGCAATAACCGTTGCTTGTGCATTTCTATATCCATATTTTTCGCCCCATTGTACGGCATCATCCCAAGCTTTGGTGGCTGCTTTTAATAAGTAATCCGGACAATACTGAGCCTTGATTCCTTGGGGTTTGATTTCGATGCCTTCGAAGGCTTCTTGAGCATCGTAGGCAGCGGCGCGGTGATTACGCATCACACGCAACATATGATGTTTGTTGGTTTCGTATTTACTGAAAGTACCCAAGTGCTTGGCCATTTCGGCTGAGGTTTTGTAAGCAACACCGGTCATGATGGCGGTAAGGGCTCCGGCAATGCCGCGGGCTTGTTCGCTGTCATAAGGAATTCCTTCTAC